>JAODMA010000351.1 GCA_025464545.1 Arthrobacter sp.
CTGGGGACCGCGGGATCGCGTAGGGTCAGGCTTCGGCAGCGAGGAATTCCAGGGCCTGGTCGGCCCTTTGCTGGGCCCCGGCCGCCTCGAAGTGATCGGCGGCGGTCCGGAGGTGCTCGCGGGCAGCACCATGGTTGCCCATCGCGGAATGCGCTCGTCCCAGCAACAGGCGGGCTTCACCGAGGATCTGCGGCAAGGGCGGGTCCCCTTCGGAGCAGACTTCCTCAAGAAGTGGAATCGCGGCATGCGCGTCCCCCGCAAGGTAGTTCCAGTGGCCACGGTTCAGCTTCAGCAGCGTGAAGTCGTTCGAACTTCCGCCGATGATGTCCGTGGCCAACTCTGCGCGTTCAATGCAGCGCAGGGTATCCGCGTCGGCCACGTCGGCGGCTAGTCGCATAGCCGCAGAGGCCTTATTGAATTTTGCCCAGATATCCAGGTTTCTGGCCGGAGAAAGAGTTGCCGCGGCGAGGTCATGGTAATGGAGGCCTTGCTGCACTTTGCTGCAGAGGAAGGCGACATTGCCGATAACCCAGTAGCCTTTGCCTACCAGTTGATCGTCGACCTCCGCTTCGATGGCGTCGGCCAGGGCGAGGCTCTCCGTCCAGGCCTCCTCCAGCCTCCCACTGTCAGCCAGCGCCGCGATCAATGCCTGCCGGGCTTTTACATTCGTTTCGATCTCGTTTTCGTCTGCAACCAGGGCCACTGCGGCCCGCGCGGCGTCTGCGGCTTCTTCCAGTGAACCACCGCCCTGACGGGCCTTGGCCAGAAGGATGTATGCCTGAGCCTGGGCCTGCGGTGTTGCGGCATGGCCCCCGACGAGCCTCGTTGCTATCTCCCCGCAGGCCCCGAAATCCTCCGCGTCCAGGAGATTTTCGGCCTGCAGGAACGTCATCTTCCACCACGAGCCGGCGTCTCCCTCACTCTGTGCGATCTTTGCAGCACTGTGCGCGCTGATGGCCGCATCGATAAAGGCATGCTTGGTCCGGTGCTCATGGGCCATCAGTTCGGCGGTGACATACAACGGTGAAACGGAGTTCTGTGGCATGAACTCAATTATCCGGTGCGCCGGAAGCGGAAATGAACAATAACGCGCAAGCAGGAACGACGCAAGGTTTCCGCAGGAGTCGCGCTAATAACACAGGTCTTTATCTGTGATTGGAATTGCTACCGGACGGCGTGTCTCCTGCCCCTATACTAATCCAGTACCACACAAGTCACATCCGCCACTTACGTTTCAGGAGTCCTAATGAAGAAATCCCTAGCAACACTTCTCGTCGCTGGCGCGCTGGCTGTTGCCGGCCTCTCCGCTACCTCCGCCATCTCGGCAAGCAGCGAGAACGCCGGGCAGGGCTCGGTTGTGGCAGTCGGATGGTGGCCGAACTCGACTCCGAAGAACTAAGCAACGGAGATCCTCGCGGCGGCGGGTACCGGGACATTACGTCCGGTGCCCGCCGCCCTTGCTTAAGCTCGAGCGCCACCTGCTGACCGGCCGGGCGATCGCTGCGTGATCAGTTGGTGGTTAGCGGCCGAGCATCTCGGCGAGTTTGGCGGCAGGGGCGGGCTTGCCAAAGTAGTAGCCCTGGCCGCTGGCACAGCCCAGCCGTACCAGCTCCGCGGCCTGCTCAGCCGTTTCGATGCCTTCTGCGACTGCCTTAAGGCCGCACGCGTGGATGAGGTGCAGCACCGCTTCGACGAAGTTCCCCTGTTGCTCGTCGGCGCCGAGCCCGTCGATCAGGCTGCGGTCGATCTTCACCACGTTGACGGGCAGCTTGCGAAGGTAGCTGATCGAGGAATATCCCGTGCCGAAGTCATCGATTTCCAACTGCACGCCGAGCCGGCGCAGCCCGCTCAGGGAGTATTTGTCCACGTCGCCACCGTTGACAGCCATCGATTCCGTCAGCTCAACGATGAGGTTCGCCGCGTCGACCCCGGTTTCACGCAGGATGTCGCGGACGTGTTCGATCAGGTCGAGGTTTTGCAGTTCGGTGGTCGAGATGTTGACCCTGACGTTGAACCTGGGATCCAAATTCAGCTCTTGCTGCCAGTCCCGCAGTTGACGCACGGCGCTCCTGAGGACCCAGTGGCCAAGATCCACGATCATGCCAGTCTCTTCGGCCAGCGGAATGAACTGGTCCGGCATGAGCAGGCCGCGGCTCGGGTGGTTCCATCGCACGAGCGCCTCGACGCCCTCGATCCGGCCGGTCGCGAGCTCCACCACCGGCTGGTAATGCAGGGTGAGCTGGTCCTGGAGGATCGCTTCGCGCATTTCAGTGATCATCACGCTCTGCAGCCGCCGCGCGTAGAGCAGGGCGGGCTCGAATACCTTGATACTGCCGTGCGGCTGGGCCTTGGCCGCATACATGGCGGTATCGGCTTCCATGACCAAGTCGTCGACTGATTGCCCGGGCTCGGCAACGCGCAGGCCGATGCTCGTGCCGCAGTTGATCCGCAAGTCCCCGATGTCGAGGCTCTCGCTGAGCGTCTTGAGGATCCTGTTAGCCACCCGCCGCGCCCGGACGAGCGTCGATTTGGGCAGCATGACCGCGAACTCGTCGCCGCCGAGGCGGGCGACGGTGTCCGTCTCGCGCACCGAGTCCTGCAGCCGCCGGGCGATCACCCGGAGGACGTCGTCGCCGGCGCTGTGTCCCAGGGTGTCGTTGATGCCCTTGAACGAATCCAGATCGAGGATCAGCAGCGCCGGAGGCATCTCACCCCTCGATGTTTCGGCGAGGGCGTGGCTCAACATGGAGTTGAGGGCGGTTCGGTTGGCCAGCTGCGTCAATGGGTCAGTCAAAGCCATCCGCTCAAGCTCAACCTGGGCATCACGCAGCATCGCCGTGCGGCTCTCAACGCGCTGTTCAAGCTCCTGGTAGATAGTCTGCAGGTCGTCCGCCATGAGGTTGATACCGGCAATGACGGCAGCAACGTCATCCCGGGCTCCCGAGTGCGGGATCCTGGTGCTCAGGTCACCGCTGGCAATCCGGACAATACCCTCAACCAGGGCGTGCAGTCTGGGGTCCGGAGGATCAGTCTTCACTCGTGTATTGCCCTAACCATTCGACTGCTTCGGCCTCGGACGTGAAGAACTGCGCTGGAATCGCCTTGGTTCTCGATCGCAGCAGATAGTGGGCGATGACGCGGTCCACCGGACTCTCTCCGACCAGGGCGAAGGCAGAGGCAGCAATGGACGAGACGTAAACCTGCCGTGCGTCGACGCTGACTCCGACTACTCCGGAGATGACAAGCATCACCGGTACACGCCTGCCGTCGGCGAGGGCGCGGACGGCCGCCCCGGCAACCCGTGCTTCGGCGCTCCCAATTTCTTCGTTTGCGGGAAGCGTGACTTGTATAACCCCGCTCTCGAGAGCGCGCACCCCGATAGGGGCCGGCACGCCGGTCATCACGGCACCGGCGGCCGCGTCAGGTGCAGGAAAAGGCGCAGGTGCGGCTGTCGCCGTCGGGTCTTCGGGGAGCCGTTCATCGGGCGCGGCGAGCGCTTGAACTGTCATCGGACGGCGGTCCCCCGGCGTCGGTTTCCGGTGGCAGTCGCTGCATCTAGGCGCGGCGAGACTAGCTGATCAAACATTCGTCCCCATACACTGCGAAATCGGCAACCCGGCATGCGCTAGAGACTGCTCGCGCACGAGCCACCGGAACATTCCGGTGCGTGCCCTCATGATAATGCAAGCCCACACGCTT
>JAODMA010000367.1 GCA_025464545.1 Arthrobacter sp.
GGAGGCGCCAGTGACGGCAACTTCGCAGCCGCACTCGGCCTGCCGGTTCTGGACGGGCTCGGCGCGGTCGGCGACGGCGCCCATGCCCGGAACGAATGGATAAGTATCGCGGGAATGCTTGAGCGCACCTGTCTGGCCGCCGGTCTGCTGGCCTCCCTGGGGGAGTCTCCGGAGCGCAGCCGCCTGCACGTGGCCGGAGCGGCTGTCCGCTAGAGAGTCCCACGGCGGCCGCCGTCATGCACCAGTACAGGTGCCAACGCGAGTGTTGGCGAATACACCGATGTGATGAATGGATCGAAATGGATCACAGAAGATTTGCGGAACCGTTGACGTTGCGCGGACTCGAAATTTCCAACCGGCTTTGGATGTCGCCGATGTGCCAATATTCGGCGGGCGGCGACGGAGTCCCCACTAACTGGCACCTGGTTCACTACTGCTCGCGGGCGGTGGGCGGCGCCGGAATGATCATGGTCGAATCAACGGCCGTGGGGCCAAAGCACCGGACAACGAACCATGACCTCGGCCTCTGGGATGCCGCGCAGGTCGACGGCCACAAAGCCCTGGCGGCCCAGATCAAGTCCTTCGGGTCCGTCGCCGCGGTGCAGCTCAACAGTGCGGGCCGGAAGAGCTCCCATATGGTGCCTGGGGTCCAGGGCGGACAGAACACTGCCGTTTCCGTCGACGACGGCGGATGGGTACCGCTGGCGCCCTCGGCCAGGCCCTTCGGGAACCTGGCGGTGCCCGCCGAGATGACAGCTGCGGACATTGACGACGTTGTGGACGCCTTTGCGGCTGCCGCTGGGAATGCCCGCGACGCAGGTTACGACGTCGTCGAGGTCCACGCCGCCCACGGGTACCTTCTGCACCAATTCCTGTCCCCCGTTTCAAACGGCCGCAAGGACGAACATGGCGGCACGTTGGAGAACCGAATGCGGCTTCCCCTCCGGGTCTGCCAGGCTGTCCGCGAGGCCTTCCCGCAGGACAAGCCCGTGTTCGTCCGGCTGACCGCCACGGACTGGGTCGAAGGCGGCATCACGCTGGAAGAGTCCACAGTGTTTGCGCAGCGACTGGCTGGGTTGGGAATAGACCTGCTCGACGTCACCTCCGGAGCCCTGGCGGTGGATGCCCCGCCCCCTAACGAACCGGCGCTCAACCTTGAATTCGCCGAAGTTCTGAAGGAAGCCGCCGGAATCGCAGTCGCACCTGTGGGCCAACTTTCCGACCCCGAGCTTCTGGGCAACATCTTTGCATCATCCACGGTAGACGCGGTGATCGTTGGACGGGCGCTTCTGCGCGATCCCTACTTTGCCCTCCGGCTGGCGACCGGGCAGCCGAAGGACCGCTGGCCCCTTCAGTACCACCGGGCTCTATAGCAGCGGGTCGTCACCCCTCGTTTACGCATGTCTGCAGTACTGCAAGCGCATGTTTATGAACTCAGGTCAGCCGGGCTTCCCCCTCGGTGCCACCTCTTCATCCGGGCTGACATCCACTGTTAAAGCAAAAGATCTGGCGGCTGCCGGCGTTGGGGTGAGTCGCTCCGGCGGAACCTGGATTCGCTCTTCGCATGAGGCTGCCAGATAACGGATTTCACTATGTACGGCCATGGCATTCTTGAAAGGAACCTCATGCAGATTACCGAGGTTAAGCTTCACAGCGTCCGACTTCCCCTTATCCGGCCGTTCACCACCTCGTTCGGAACGCAGAAGGTGCGGTCGGCGATCATTGTCGAGGTACACGCGCAGGCCACGAACGCGACCGGCAATCCCACTGAAGTCGTCGGGTGGGGCGAATGCGTGGCCCTCGCCGACCCGCTGTACTCGCCCGAATACACGGAGGGCGCGCGGCAGATGATGATCCGTTACCTGCTGCCCGCGTTATTCGCCTATCAGGACCGGCACGGCGCCGTGACAGCCGAAACGGTCGGCCACTCCATGCGCGCAGTCGTAGGACATCCAATGGCAAAATCTGCCCTGGAAATGGCCGTGCTCGATGCCCAGCTCCGCGCCCGCGGTGAATCGTTCGCCCAGTACCTCGGCGCTACGGTGGACCGGGTCCCATCCGGCGTGTCGGTCGGGATCCAGAACTCCATTCCGGAACTTATCGACACGGTCGCCGAGTACGTCGAGGAGGGATACCAGCGGGTCAAGCTGAAAATCCAGCCTGGTTGGGACATTGCCCCGGTGGCTGCGGTGCGGGAACGTTTCGGCCCCGACCTGCTGCTCCAGGTGGACGCCAATGCCGCCTTCACTCTGGCGGATGCGGCGCTCCTGCGAAAACTTGACACCTTCGATCTGCTGCTTATTGAGCAACCACTCGGTGAGGCTGATCTGCGCCAGCATGCGGAATTAGCCACCCTCATGTCCACTCCCATGTGCTTGGACGAATCCATCGTTTCCGCCGAGGCTGCGGCGGACGCCATCGCCATGAAGGCGGCCGCGGTGATCAACATCAAGCCTGGCCGGGTGGGCGGGTACCTGGAAGCGCGGCGGATCCACGACGTGGCAAGGGCGAACGGCGTCGCGGTTTGGTGCGGAGGAATGCTTGAAACGGGGCTGGGAAGGGCAGCCAACGCAGCGCTGGCCGGCCTCCCGGGATTCACGCTGCCCGGGGACATCTCCGCCTCCGGCCGGTTCTACGAGACGGATCTGACCGAACCGTTTGTCCTCGACGGCGGCTACATCACCGTGCCGACCGGGCCGGGGCTCGGAGTCGAGCCGATTCCCGAAATTCTGCGGGAACTGACCACCGACCTCAATGCGGTGGCGGCGGGTGCATGACCGGATCAGGCGCTATAGTGTTCCCGCCGGGCTGAGCTCCGAGGACAGATTCGAACACTGGCGTACATGGTACGGCAGCGCCATCGACACTCCCGTGAGACTGGAAAAAACCGAGAAAGAAGTACATCGAAGTTTCAACCCGACTGCTCTGAGCCTGGACGGCCCTGGCTTCAGCCTTGTTGATGTCACAAATGAACCTGCCACTTGCTACTGGAACGGGGACGCGTCGGTCGGGGCCTGGCTAGTGCATTTCAGAAGTTCTTGCGCTAAATTCAGCTTCTCGGGGCGCTCCGAAGAAGTCTCTCGAGGCACGGTCAGGTTTCTTGATCTGTCTTGTCCGGGCAGCTTCCATGCGCCCGCCGGGTTAAGCGCTGTACGGATCCAACTCGATCGCAGTCTGTTGGACCTACACGGGAAGTCAGTGAAACGGCTGCAGGGATTGGCAGACATCCGGGAACACCCGCTGGTGCGCGGGCTGATTCTTCCGGCGCTGTCCGGGTGGCAGACGACGGGGATAGACCAGGAAATGCCGCGGCTCCAGCCGGTCATCCGGTCTATGATGACGGCCCTGGTCAGCTCGCTGCTCGAAGCCCCCACCGACCCCCAAGCGGTAAGGCCGACTCGCATCGCGGCAATCAAGAAGTTCATACGCAAGAACTACAGGAACCAGGCCCTTGCCGTAGACGAGGTTGCGGCCCACGCATTCCTCTCACGCCGCGCCCTTTACTACCTCTTCGAAGATGAAGAGCTGCAAGTAAACGGATACATCCGCGCGCTGAGGACCTTGGAAGCCCTCGATCTGCTCACCGACCCAAGCCCCTGGAGAGGCACCCCGACAGACATAGCGTACGCCAGCGGATTCACGAGCCTCCAAGCCATGCGACGTGCCGTCAGGGACTCAACCGGTCTCTCGCTAAGGGACGTGCACGAGAACCCAGAAGTAGTCCGAATCCCAGCCGCTGCACTACGAAGGCTAATCGCACCGTGAACGGGTCCGAACAGAATCTGGACGGCGAAACTACACTGCCCCGCCCGCCAGTTTTACGTTCCATATCGCGACGCCTCACACAACGGCAACCTCCCTAACCCTTCCTTTGGCGTCCCGGAAGAGGCCGGGGGAACGGTTCTCGAGACTGCCTTTCTCTAGCACCATTGGAGCCAGTCTTCGGGCCGATCTGAGGGCCGGCCGAGGAGGTATCCCTGACCGGCATGGAAGCCAAGGCGTTGGACCGCTTGGAGCTCGGCCTCGGTTTCGATGCCTTCGGCTATTAGCACGGCATCGAGTTCGGCTGCCAGTCCCACCATCGCACCGCCAAGTGCCCGTTGGCCGTGATCTATGTTGATGTCGGCGATGATGCTCCGGTCCAGCTTGATGAGGTCGGGTTTCAGCCAGAGGATGTGGCGCATTGAGGCGTAGCCAGCCCCGGCGTCATCGACGGCGATGCGTATGCCGGAGCTCCTGAGGGAATCAAGGGCTTGGGCAAGGGCTACGTAGTCAGCCACAGGCAAGCGTTCGGTCACTTCGATGACGATCCGCTGTGCGGGGATGTTCTGTTGGTCGAGGAGTGCAGGCAGCCGGGGATCCAGGCAGGCCTGCGGGGAAAGATTGAGAGAAACATAGAGTGCAGCCGGGAGGCCCGCAGCGGAATCAAGGGCTGCTTCCAGGACCAGAAGGTCCAGCTCCACGCACAGTCCAACGGACGCGGCATCCGCGAACCACGTTTCGGGAGACCTGACGGGTGAGGTAGTGAAGCGGGTCAGCGCCTCCACTCCGAGGACAGAGGCGGACTCCAGGCATCGGATGGGCTGAAAAGCAGTAACGAATGCTCTCGAGCGCAGCATCTCTTCCACGCGCGCTTTGACGTGAGCATCGGATCGCGTAGCCGCGGCGCCGACGGCAGGCCTGCTGACTCCCTCAAACCCGGCACTCCGCCCGGCATAATCCGTGAGCGGTCTTGCCGCGACTTCCAGCGCTACGCTGGTGCCGTTGCGATGGCGGCAGAGAACCATCAGCCCTGCCCAAATCGCCTCTGGATCCTCCGGAACAGGCCGGGCATCCTGGGCCGCGGCCAGGTCCTGAAGGTTGATGACGTCGCTGCAATGCCTGCCTAGCAGGTCGGCGGGCTCATAGCCGAGCAGCTCACGCACCGCCGCGCTGCAGAAGGTGAAGGTGCCGTCCGCACCCACCGCCCACACCCACTCACGGCTCGTGCTAAGGATAGTGTCCATGAGGTGGGCCGTCTCGGACGCGGAAGCCCGCTCACGGCGCTGCTCGCGCCCCAGATGCCATGCTGCGTGCAGGGCCGCCGGGATTAGCATCATGGCGAACAGGCCAGGGATCAGCCCCGGACCGTCCATGCTCACCCACGACTCCTGCCCAAACAGAAGCGGTATCCGGATGGAGACGGCGAATGCCGACTCCAGACAGATGATGGACAACAGCCACCAGCCCGCGGGTGGCGTCCGGGAGAGCCAGGCCGACATCGACCGGACCCATGACCTTCTCTGCACCGGACGGCCGGTTCGGCTTCCGTCGGTGTCCGAGGTGGTCCCTGTCACAATATTTGACAAAATTCTTCCGTCATCCCGTATGGGACATCAGCGGTGACGGTGACGGAGAAGGAAGACACTCCGTGGCGGGTAACCAGGACACCGCACCTGCTACCTTCCCTTGCTCTCTCCTCTGCCAAGCCCACCGCAGCATTCAGATCGTCTTCAAGGAGCTGGGGGTTGTCCCCGGTCACCCGAAATGTGAGGCGATTATTCGTCGTGGTGATCATCGATTGTGCCCTGAACTTTCTCCGGTTGTTTCCTCTGGGACGGTACCGCCGGCAACCGGGCGCTCATCGTGACGTGAGGACTCCGCGAGAGCAAAGACGGTGGCATCGAGGTCCTGAAGCGTTACTTGGATCCAGGACCAGGCCGCCTGGCTGTCGACACTTCCGGAATAGGGCAATTCCTCATAGCGGTGAACGGCCTGCCTCAGACGGGCGATCAGTTCGTGAATGTCCGCGAGCAGTTCACGCCGCTGCGCGTCGGCCTGAGGCATGGTTTCCGGACGCCTTGACTCTTGGTGATCCAACTTCTGCCCCCTGTTCATTGAGTGTGGTCATAGCCGTGCAGCCGCCGCATGGATTCCGGATTCCTTACGGGCAAGCTGGACAGATGCCCGCCATCGTGTCGACGGCCGATGTACCCCTGTCGTACCGGACCGGGCTGACTTCAGAGGCCACGGCACGCTCGTAGAACAGACTTTAGGGCCCGTACCAAGACGAAAATCACCAAACAGCGACGAACTGTGCAAAAGTGCCGGACATGGACGGCATTCCGTGCACATTTTGCCCGGAGCTCAACAAAAGTGCCGAAATGACCGACGTACACCCTGCCCTCCGCAGTCACGGCCGATGTTTTTCCGCGCTGCCCCTGCGGGTGTATGCAGATAAGTCCGTTCGATCCAGATGATGATGGCCAATCGAAAGTCTTGGCGCGTGTACCACTGCCAGTCCAGAACGTCCCTCTGAAGCAGCCAGAGCCCAATGGCCTCCTTCGGCCGCGAAACCAAATTTTCGCTTGGGTTCCGCTGAAGTACAACCGCGTCAGTTAGAATTCGTCAGTGGACTTAGCATTTGAAGTGACCCCTGATCTGGCCATCGCATTTGTGACCCTGTTCGTTCTCGAGATTGTCCTGGGCGTGGACAACGTCATCTTCATCTCGATCCTGGCCAGCAAGCTGCCACTGGAGCAGCAGGCCAAGGCCCGCAACCTCGGCCTCACGCTGGGGATGCTGATGCGCGTTGTGCTGCTGTTCGCCGCGTCCTGGATCATCACCCTGACGAGTGACCTGTTCGAACTCTTTGGTAAGGGCTTTTCCGGCAGGGACCTGATCCTGATTTTCGGCGGCCTGTTCCTGGTCTATAAGGCCGTCACGGAAATCCACGAAAAACTTGAAGGACGCGAGTCGCATGGGCCGGGCCGGGTGACGAGCGTGACGTTCGGCGCCGTGCTGACGCAGATCATCCTGCTGGACATGGTGTTTTCCTTCGATTCGGTGATCACCGCCGTCGGCATGGTGGATAACCTCCTGGTCATAGGCACCGCGGTCCTGCTGTCCTTCAGCGTCATGCTGTTCTCGTCAAAGTTTATTTTCTCCTTCGTTAACCGGCACCCCACCGTGAAAATGCTGGCCCTCGCCTTCCTGGTGCTGATCGGGACGTTCCTCATCGCCGACGGCTTCGAGGTCAAGATCGACAAGGCCCTGATATACGGCCCCATGGCCTTCGCCATCATCGTCGAGGCCCTGAACCTGACCTACAAGCGGCGCCAGGAGAAGCTCGCAGGCGAAACCATCGAACCGGTCCACCTCCGCCATGCCTACTCCAAGGCCGATGACCACGACGCCGTCGCCGCCGCCACATCAACCGGGCCTGAGGCCGGGGCGGTTTGCCTCTCCCGCAAACCCGTGACCGGCCGTATTGTCGACGGCGATGGTCACCAGGAACCAGCCGGCCTGGGATAAGCCGAACCTGGAGATACCGTCGTTCTGCCGCCCGAGCTGAGCGCAGGGCGCCGGAACGGTCAGAGAGCTCACGCCCAGGTGTGTGAAGTTCCAGCAAGGGCGGGACCTGAAGGAGGCGGAACGCGTGCCTCGTAACCCGCGGGATGCGAATCAGCGCAGCGATACAGGAGTTGTATCTAGCTTCCCGGGGTTCTGACCGTCCCGCAGTCCTGTGTCTCAGGTGCTTCAGGGGTGCGCGAGCGAACGGAGGGTTGCGGGACGCCAAGGTTATGGCCCCTTTAAGGGAGCTCTTCGAGGGCCCGAATAGGGCCTAGGATTATCGTTCTGACCGTGTTCCCGGCAAACCCCAAGGTTTAGCTGCGCATAATGTACCGAAGCTCCGGTCAACGTTTATTTGACTGGAGCGTCGCCAATGGCCGCGGACAGACCTGCATTCCTGCCGGTCTGGCTAGCCGGCAACAGTATCCAAAGCTCCTTGGATTATTCACTCGAACTGACATGATCTCAACCGGAAAGCCCACACGGCCGTCGAACTCCTCCTGCAATGCCTAAAATCGAAAGACCAGCAGCCGCGGGAGACAGTCCTCGATATGGAGCTCATCGAACGGGAATCGGCGAAGGACCTGAACGCAGCGGGTTTAAATCGGGCTCCACACCATCCAGACCACAATTCAGCACGACGTAATCACGCCTATCGGCAGCGATCATGCTGCAAAGTCTGGGGATGTGGTCCTGGTAGCGGCAGAAATTGTAGTTCTACAGTTTCCTTTAGCTGCTCGAAGGAGCGGCCGTCCTGTGCTGGCGGTCAGGCCCGCTCTGTGCTTGCCCGGACAATAAGGTCGCAGGGGAAGTTCACGCGGCGGGGTGCGCTTCCTGGTGAGTGGATGCGGTTAATCAACATCTTCGCCCCGACGCGGGCCATTTCGCGGCT
>JAODMA010000378.1 GCA_025464545.1 Arthrobacter sp.
TGGGCGTGAAGTCGACCGCAGGGGTCACCCGGGAACATGTTTCCTTTGTGGACGGATAACGGGCTCCGCGTCGTGCTTCAGCTTCCGCCGAAGCCAAGCTCTGCGCTGAGCCCGGACGCGCCCTCGGATGCAAGGGCGGCCCATTCCTCGGGAGATCGCTGGTTCCATCGCATGTCCGGGACCGAAATGCTCAGCGCCGCCACTACCGTCCCGCTGTGGTCCCGGACGGGGGCCGCCACGCAGGACACATCAGGGTTCGATTCACCGGCTTCAAACGCCACCCCGGCGGCGCGGATCTGGTCCAGTTGATTAGCCAGCACGTGCGGCTCGGTGATGCTGCGGGGGGTGAGCTTGGCCAGACCCTTGCGCACAATGCGCCTGCGCTCGGCCTCCGGCAGGTGTGCCAGGAGCGCCTTGCCTACGGCGGTGCAGCTGGCAGGAACCCGTCCGCCCATCCGCGAGACCATGCGGACGGACTGCGTGCTGTCGACCTTGCAGACGTACACGACATCCGGTCCTTCCAAGATCCCGACGTGCACCGTCTCATCGCAGTCCTGGGCGACAGATTGGGCCACTCTCATTCCCACGGAGTGCAGGTCCAGTCGTTCCGCAAAGGCGTTGCCGAGGCGGAAGACGCTGAGCCCGAGGTGGTAGGTGGCAGTGCTGTCTTCCCTGCGGAGGTACCTGCGCTCGGCCAGCGTCGTCAGCAGCTCGTGGACGGTGGTCCGCGGAAGGCCTGTCCGCTGCACTACTTCGGGAGCCGTCAGCCCGTGGCGGGCGTCCATGAAGAGTTCCAGAACATCGAGGCTCCGAAGGACGGCGGGGGTCAAACGTGCCACTGCAATATCCTCTCTTGGTCCTCGGTCGTCCGGGGCTCGAATCCATCCTACAGGGCAGGTTCGAAATTTCGCACAACGTACGGATGCCCTGCGAGGGCGGCTGAGACCCGAAAGCTTGACACCCAGCACGAAGCAGTAAAAGCAAGGGGCTTGGCCCCGGAAGGAATTGAGCCATGATCACCACACTCGAACAGACAAACGAACAGATCGCAGCCGCCCACAATGCCTATGAGCAAGCCAGGGAGATTTCCCCGCAGTTGCGGGCCAGCTGGCTTGCGGAGGTAGCGACGGCGCTGGAAACCCACGCCGACGAGCTGGTCGCCTTGGGTCAGCAAGAGACCCATCTGGATGAGGGCCGGCTCCGCTTTGAGCTTCGGCGGTCCGTTTTCCAGCTTCGGCTGTTCATGGACGAGATCGTCCACGGAGAGCACCTGGACGCCACCATTGACCACGCCGATCCCACCTGGGGAATGGGTCCCCGGCCGGACATCCGGCGCTTCTCCGTCCCGCTCGGCGTCGTTGGCGTTTTTGGCGCCTCAAACTTCCCCTTTGCTTTCAGCGTGATGGGCGGAGACAGCGCGTCGGCTCTTGCAGCGGGATGTGCAGTGGTGCACAAGATCCATGAGGGCCACCTGCGGTTGGCTATCCGGACCGGCGCCGTCGTTCAGGAGGCCCTTGAAAAGGCGGGCGCCCCTGCAGGCCTTTTTTCCACCATCATCGGCCGGCAGGCAGCCGAACTGCTGGTTGACCACCCTCTGGTGAAGGCCGTCGGCTTCACGGGCTCGACCGCCGGCGGGCGGGCCCTCTTCGACCGGGCCTCCCGCCGGCCTGTCCCCATCCCTTTCTATGGCGAACTGGGCAGCATCAATCCGGTCTTTGTCACGGAGCAGGCGTGGAGTGCACGCCGGGAGCAAATCCTGACGGGCTACGCCGCGTCGTTCACCATGGGCATGGGACAGTTTTGTACGAAACCCGGACTGCTTTTCGCCCCGATCAACGACGCCGACGACATCGCAGATACGCTCCGTCGGGAGCTCGACACGAAGCAGGCAAGCCCCCTGCTCAGCCCGAAGTTGCGGGAAGGGTTTGATAAGGCACTCGATGCCGTGAGGTCTACCCCGGGCGTTGACGTGCTGGTCCCTGGCGACGAGTCTGAGGCGCCACGGCCCACTGTCCTTGTGACAACTGCCGATGAAGTCCGGGAACGGCCCGAAATTCTGGAACAGGAAATGTTCGGTCCCGCCACGCTGGTGATCCGCTACAGCCCGGGGACCGATCTGGCTGAGCTGGCTGGCCTGCTGCACGGACAGCTTACGGCCACGGTGCATGCGGAATCCGGGGAGGACCTCGCAAGGTTGCTCTCTGTGCTGCGGGAACGATCCGGACGCTTACTCTGGAACGCCTGGCCGACGGGCGTGACCGTGACCTACGCGCAGCAGCACGGCGGACCATACCCGGCAACCACGGCCACCACAACATCCGTCGGCACCGCAGCGATCGGCCGCTTCATGCGTCCCGTTGCCTACGACTCCTTCCCGGCTTCCCAGTTGCCCGAGCCGCTCCGGGACGACAATCCCTGGCGCATCAGGCGACGGGTTGACGGGATCTGGGAATCAGCCGCTGCCGGGATGGAAAACGCATGAGCACCACGCTCTAGACCATTCTCCCGCTTTCGAGGACACGATCCTCCTGGGCTCATGGTGCCATCCACTCTTCCCTGGCTCGCCGGCGGTCTTCCGCGGGAGGAGAAAAGGTCTTCGACCTGACCCCGGGGCGGCGTTGCTGCAGAAATCGTGGATTACGAGAACCCGGGCGAAGCTCCTTCCGGAGAACTGCAGGCCGGACCATCGTGCGGCGCCCACCAACTGCAGGTGGCGGTCCCGGTGTGGCCTACCGGAGACCGCTGGGGTTCTAAAACGCTTGCGCCTGCCTCCGGCTGAAGGCGCCTTCGCCCGGCACCCGGGGCCAGGGAACTCGCTGTCATCCCTTCCGCCGCTCACGGCAGCCAGAACTCCACTGCGGATATCTCGGATTCGGGGCCGCCAACCGATACGGTCGCTATCCCAGGACTTGTAGGCGGCACCCTCGAAGGTCTGGAATCGACACCTGGCATATGGGCCGATTCCGCCGTTGTTCAAGCCGAAGGAGGCTTGGTTACCCGCGCTGAGCCCTGGAGACGTGCTCCGGCCTTCCACGCGTCCTCTTCGCTGCCTACCTGAACTCGGATCAAAGGTCACCCATCGACTGGGAGAGAGCCGCGGAAGCCTCCCGCAGCCGCGCGATCATGTGTTGTTTCCGGTCGTCACTGATGCGGCCTTTGAGCCCGGAAACGCTCATGGCAGCCACTACCCGCCGGCTTTGATCACGAACGGGTACGG
>JAODMA010000399.1 GCA_025464545.1 Arthrobacter sp.
TCACCGTGGACCGGCAGTGCGGCTCCGGGCTCGACGCGATCGCCCTCGCCTCCCGGTTGGCGTCGGCCGGGGGCGGGGCCGTGTACCTGGCTGGCGGGGTGGACAGCATCAGCACGGCGCCGCGGCGGGCGCACCGCCACAGCGCGGGCGAGCCCGAGTTCTTCTCGCGGGCACAATTCGTGCCGGCCGGCTACGGCGACCCGGACATGGGCACGGCGGCGGAAAATGTGGCCGGGCACTTCCGGGTGGGCCGGACCCGGCAGGATGCATTCGCGTTGCAAAGCCACCAGCGCGCCCTCGCTGCCGCCGCATCAGGAGCGTTCGACGCCGAAATCGTTCCGCTGGCGGGTGGCCCGGGCCCGGGCGCCGGCGGCCCGGACCCCGACGGTACCTGGCCTGTCATCGCCGACGACGGCCCCCGCCGCGGGCTGACCGCGGCTGTGCTGGCCCGGTTCCCGCCGGCCTTTGTGGCGGGTGGTACCGTCACGGCCGGGAACTCCTGCTTTGACGCCGACGGTGCGGCGGCCGTCGTGATCACTTCGGTGGAGCGTGCGCGCGAACTCGGAGCCCGGGACGGCCTGCTGGTGCTAGGCACCGACACGGCTGGCGTGGACCCGCGGCTGCTCGGGATCGGAGCGGCCGCGGCGGCGGAACGGCTGCTCGCCGCGCTCGGGCTGACGGAAGCGGATCTGGGCCTGGTCGAGTTCAACGAAGCGTTCGCGTCCCAGACCATCGCGTGCCTTGAGCGGCTCGGCATCGACCCGGAGCGGGCCAACCTCGACGGCGGCGCCCTGGCCCTGGGCCACGCTTACGGGGCCTCCGGCGCGGTGCTCGTCACCCGGCTGCTGGCCCAGGCCCGCCGTGCGCCGGTGCAGGGGCAACTGGCCCTGGCGCTGATCAGCATCGCCGGCGGCATGGGCACGGCCGCATTGCTGGAATACCGGACGTTCGGCTGACCCCGCCGGGGGACATGCTCATTTCTGGGCCCGAGCAATGGGCATGGCGGCATTATGTCCAGTGCCCGCGGGCAGGGGAGGGCATGTCCCGTGCCCGCGCCGAAGACAAGGGGACATGCCCATCCCTGGGCTCCAGCGATGGGCATGGCGGCCTTATGTCCAATGCCCGCGGGCAGGGGAGGGCATGTCCCGTGCCGGGAGTCCCAGGGAACGCGCGTCAGGCTTCCGGGTCCTCGGCTTCGCCCAGCCCGCGCGCGGCGAGGGCTTCACCGGTCTGCCGGGCGAAGGCCACTGTGGTGATGAAGACCGGGAGCACCAGGGCGCGGGGGTTCCGTTCCAGCCCCCGCGCGCGGGCGGAATCCCGGACATCGGAGTAGGCGCCGGCGATGAACGGGATGCTCCGCAGCATGATGGCAATCGTCAGGGCAAAGCGTTCGGGGTCCGCGCCGAAGCGCCGGAACGGCCGGCCCAGGGATGCCACCCCGTCCAGCAGGGCTTGGACCGGGGTCGTCGCCGTCAGGATCGACGCCGCTACGATGCAGATCAGCACGTTCAGCACAATCCGGGCAGCGGTAGGGCCGCCCAGTTGCCACCATTGGAAGAGTCCGATTGCCGCGAGCACCGGCAGCACCGGCCGGACAGCGCGCAGCAGGCGTGCCGGCCCCGCCCCGCTGAGCAGAAACAGCCCGCACATCAGCGCCAGCATGCCTGCCGCCACCGTCCAGTCCGCGATCAGGAAGGACGCCATGCCGCAGCCAAGGACCAGGACAAATTTCAGCGACAGCGGCGCCCGGTGGACCACGGAGCTGCCGGGCACATAGTTTGCGAACAGGAACCCGGAACTGCTCACCGCTGCTCCCGGTGCGGCACGTCGGCGCCGGGCAGCTCCAGCCCCGCGGCGCTGACCGCACGGTAATGCTCGACGGCCGCGGACGGGTCGCCGTCAAACACGACCCGGCCGGCGTGCACCACAAGGACGCGGTCCATGTCCTGGGCGAGCTCAAGGTCGTGCGTGGACAGGATGACCTGCTGGCTAAGGCCGGCCAGGGTCCGGCGCAGCAGCTCCCGGTTGCGCAGGTCCAGCAGGGTGGAGGGCTCATCCAGCACGAGAACTTCCGGGTCCACGGCCAGGACGGCGGCGAGGGCCAGCAGCTGGCGTTCCCCGCCGGAGAGTTCGTAGACGCTCTGGTCTGCCAGCGGCAGCAGCCCGAAGCGGTCCAGGGTGGTCTCTGCCTGCCTGCGCCGCTCCGCGGCATTCCGGACCGTGCGCCGAAGTGAGAGCTCGACGTCCTCGCGGCCGGTGGGCATCACCAGCTGGGACAGCGGATCCGTGAAGACAAAGCCCACGCGGCGTCGGACGTCCCGCACTGCGCGGACGGTATCCAGACCGCCCACGACGACGGTGCCGCCGCTGGGTGCCACGAGCCCGTTCAGGAGCCGCAGCAGGGTGGACTTACCGGAACCGTTGGCGCCGATGATGCCGATCCGCTGCTCTGCCAGCTCCAGTGACAACCCTTCAAGCAGCGTCTTGGGTGTGGCGCGGCCGTCAACGTCGACCCGTACGTCCACCCGGTTCAGGACGATGTTCACGGGCGGGCGTCACCCGGCAGCACGTTGGCCTTCCGGGCGTCGGTCCTCCGGACGCGGCGGAGCAGCAGGTCCGGGAAGGCCTTGTGCAGGGACAGCGCGATGGTCACGGCGAGGGCGTTCTTGATCACATCACCGGGGTAGAAGGCAAGGTCGGCGAGGAAGGCCTTGGCGAAGTCCAGCTTCGCGTTCACCATCATGCCGAGGACACCGAGGCTGTGGACAATGATGATGCTGCTCACCATGGCCGCCGCGAAAAGCAGCACGGCGCGGAGCCGGATGGCCCTGCCCGTGGTCCGGCGGAGAACGACGGCGGTCAGCCAGCCCACGGCCGCGGCGGCTAGCGGGAAGGCCAGAATGTAGCCGGCGGACGGCCCGGCCAGGACGCCGAGTCCGCTGCGGCCGCCGCTGAAAATCGGCAGCCCAGCCAGTCCGAGGAGGACGTACAGCCCGACGGCGGCGAAGGCACGCCCCGGTCCCAGGGCCAGTCCTGTGAGCATGACCGCCAGGGTCTGCAGCGTGATGGGCACCCCGAGTCCGCCCACGGGAATCGCCGCAATCAGCGCAGACCCGGCCACGAGCGCGGCGAAAACGGCGATCAGCCCGAGGTCGGTCGCGTTCCAGCGGTTGCGGCGCGCAGGCACCGGGCTGCCGGACATAGGGCTGCCGGCTGAAGGGGTGCGGACGGGGGTGGGCGAAGCGCCGCCGGTCTGGGTCATGGGATGTCCTGTCGAGTCAAAGTGGGATCTGTTCCTGCTTTCGACGATACGGCGGCATCGGGCAGCCTTTTTTGTAGGTGCCCCACTAAGCGGCGGCCCGGATGCTGGAGGTCGCCGCTAAAGGGCGCCGCCGGCCGGAGAGATAGGTACCTTGTCATCCGGCGGGGGCAGGGCCGGTAGACTGGTAGAGGCCGTTCTCTCGGCCGCACTGCCCCGGCGCCCTCCAGATACCTCCGTTGCGCCGCGGCGTTTCCCTGTTGTGAAAGGCCTTAGCTGCATTGATTACCGTCCAGGATCTCGAACTGCGCGCCGGCGCCCGCCTCCTCATGGACC
>JAODMA010000410.1 GCA_025464545.1 Arthrobacter sp.
CGTTTTCGAGCGTAATGTCGGCGTTCTGCACGGTGCGCAGCGAGATCTTGTTCTCGATCTTCGTCGCGCTGTAGCCCTCGGTCCTGGTGTCCACGAGGAAGCCCTTGACCTGGTTGTCGGCGAGGTCGCGGGCGTAGACAACGACCCAGTCGGAGAAGGTGGCGTTGCCGATCCAACGCTTGGCGCCGTTGAGGATCCAGCTGTCACCCTCGCGGCGGGCCGTGGTGCGGGTGCCGCCGGCGACGTCTGACCCGCCGAGGGGTTCGGTGAGGCCGAAGGCACCGATTTTCTTGAGCGCATAGATGTCCGGCAGCCACGCGTCCTGCTGTTCCTGCGACGCGAGGGCCTCGATGGAGCCGGTAAAGAGCCCGTCATGGACGCCCATGAAGGTTGCAATAGACGAGTCGGCGCGGGTGGCTTCGGCGTGCAGGATTCCGGCGAACACATTGGAGTAACCCTGACGCCTGACGGGGCTGACCAGGTCGATCTCTGCGAGCTTCGGGATCAGGTCCATCGGGAACTCGCCCCGGTTCCAGCAGTCCACCGCAATCGGCTTGACCTCACGCGCGAGGAACTCCCGGACCTCCGCCAGCCGGTCCCGCTCTTTGCCGCTGAGGAGCTGCTCGAAAGCGAAGAAGTCCCCGTCGGCGTGCGGGAGGTTGTTGATATCGACTGCAGCTTTGGACATGGTGTTCCTTCACTCGTGATCAGCGGTTGACCAGAAGGCGCGGCCGCGCACCGGAGATATGTTACTGACGAGTAACTTACCTTACGGTGCGGTAGCCCGCAAGCACCCGGCCCCCGTTCCCGCTGCAGTGAGGCATCCGCTCAGCGCAGAACGCACGGAACGGAAAAGCGCGGACATGAGGGCAGCAGAGCTAGAGGCGGCAGGACCGGAGATGGCGGGAAGTTCCGGCGAGGTTTACAGGCAGACGAAAGAAGCCGTGGCCGACGTAGCAACATCGGCCACGGCTCCCCGGGCGTCCGGAATCAGGTTCCCGGAGATAAGTAGGGCTACTCGGACTTGAACCGAGGACCTTAGGATTATGAGTCCCGCGCTCTAACCAGCTGAGCTATAGCCCCGTGCACCCGGAAGTCCGACCGGCCCACTCGGAGCCGGACCGCATCCGGGCAAAAACACTCTAACAACAATAACTGGCGCTGCCCGCCAGCAGCACCACCGGTCAGACGACCAGGTCGTCGTAGCTGGCTCCGCGGTAGAGGTCTTCAAACGTTTGGAGCGTGCGCTCGAGGCTGTGGTTCTCCACCATTTCCCGGCTCGTCTTACCCATAGCCGCAAGCTCATTTTCGGGAAGCGTGAACAGCCGAACCAGCTTTGCGGCGACATCGTCGCTGTCATTGGGCCTGAACAAGTAACCGTTCTCGCCGTAGTGCACGAGGTGCGGCAGCGCCATGGCATCCGCCAGCAGCACCGGCGTGGACGCGGACATCGCTTCGAGGGTGACCAGCGACTGGAGCTCGGCGGTTCCGGGCATGCAGAAAACATCCGCCCTAAGGTAGGCCGTCCGCAGGTCAGCGTCGGAGGCGAGGCCGAGGAACCTGACCCGGTCCTGCAGGCCGAGCCGGGCCACCTGGGCCTCGAGGTCCTGCCGGACTTCCCCGCCGCCGACAATCTCGAGGTGGATGTCCAGATCCGCCGGCGTCTTGGCGACGGCATCGACCAGCACGTCGACGTGCTTTTCTTCGGCGAGCCTGCCGACGAAGAGCACGGTAGGGCTGGCGTGGCGTTCGACGGTCTCACCGGCTTTGAGCTCATAGGCGGCGGCGTCGATTCCGTTCGAAAGCGGGAGGACCTTGCGGAGGAAGGCATGCTGGTGCATCGCTTTGGCAGCCAAAGGAGTGGGGGTTGTCACGACGTCGGCCTGGCCCATGACCTTTCCCATGTCCTTCCAGGAGATGCGGCCAACGATGTCCTTGAACCACTGCGGGAAGGGCAGGAACGGGTTCAGGTTCTCCGGCATGAAGTGGTTGGTCGCAACAATCCGGATGCCGCGCCTCACCGCCTCATAGAGGACATGCTCGCCGATCATGTAGTGGCTCTGGATGTGCACCACGTCGGGCTGGACGCGGTCGAACATCAGGCTGATTTCCTTCTTGATCTCCCACGGGAACGTGATGCGGAAGTACTCATGCGTGGGCACCGAATGGGAGCGCAGCCGGTGGACCGTTGCCTCCTCGCGGAATTCACTGAAACTCTTGCCCTTGCCGGGGCGGCAGGCGAGGACATGCACATCGTGCCCCCGCGCTGTCATTCCTTTGGCCAGGCGGTAACCGAACTGGGCAGCACCGTTGACGTGTGGCGGGTAGGTATCTGCGGCGATCAGGATGGTCAGCGGGCGCTGGGTGTCAGGCATGGTCACGTGGGGAGCTCCTGGTGGTCACGGTGCGGGCAGCTGGACTGTGGTGGCCGGTTGGCCGTCGGCGCTGGCGCCGGCCTACTGCTGAAGTGTGTTGCGGATGCCCTAGGACAACCGGCCCGCGGCCTTCCGCGCGTCCTTCTTGCGCTTGGTCACCTCGGGGTGGTGTCGGGAGAGGGCTATTACTCCCACGATAGCAAGGGAAGCGGCCGTCCCCATCGCAATTGCCATTACGGCATGGACATCCGGCCGGAGTTCGCCCAGGATCGCAATGCCGATCGCGATGCCCACGATCGGGTCGATCACGGTCAGTCCTGCGATCACGAGATCGGGCGGACCGCCCGAGTAGGCACTCTGTACAAACCATGAGCCGAGACCGCCGGCCGCCACAATCGCGACCACGGTATACCACTGCACATTCAGCAGGCCGAGGCCGTTCGGATCCAGCAGATGCTTGCCGATAATGCGGGTCAGCACCGCCACAAAACCAAACAGCACACCCGCGCCGAGGATGTAGATGAAAGCGCTCACCCGGTGCTTGAACATCAATGCAAGCGTGCCGAACAGGCCCACCGCCAGGGCCAGCAGCAGCACGATCGTCAGTTCGTCCGAGGCACTGACTTGGTGGTTCTCCTGGGTCACATTGACGGCCAGGACAACAAACAGCGCCGACCCCGTGACGCACGCCGAGATGGCGACCACCGTGGCCCGGTTGATGCTCAGCCCTTGGTCCTTGGCATTCACGATCGTGGTGATGACGAGGGCTATGGCCCCGATTGGCTGGACCACGGTGAGGGGCGCGGACACCAGGGCGATGGCGTTCATCGCCATGCCCATACAGAGCAGCAGCAGGCCGAACACCCAACGGGGATTGCGAAGCAAGCGGAACAGGCCGTTGCTGCTGAGCGCCAGGCCCCCGGTGTCCGCCTTGACGGCGCTGCCCTGGCGCTGCGCACCGAAGGCGAGGAAAAAGGCGCCGAGAACCGCGAGCAGTACCGCAATCCAGACCATCAGCGGAAACCGCCGTCGTCGGAAGCGTCTGCGCTGCCGGTAGTGCCGGCACTGAGGCGCTTCCCCTTGCGGACGATGGCCCCGAAATAGTTGTAGCCGGCAATCCAATGTCCCACGAGGCCGGACGCCAGAAAGATCCAGGCGACGACGGCGTAGATTTCGGTGGCTGGGATAGGCAGTTTGGAGAGCACGAGCAGTGGCGTTCCGACCAGCAGGAGGGCAGTGCGGATCTTACCGATCCGGCTTACGGGCAGATCGGGGTGGCCGCGGAAGTAATACAACGAAACCGCGAGCAGGATGGTGTCGGGGACGAGAAGGGCAGTCAGGTACCACCACTCCACGACGCCGGCGATCACGAGGGTCACCGCGACAGCGATCAGCGCCAGCCGGTCCGCGATGGGGTCCATGATCCGGCCAAGGCGGGACATCTGGTTAAAGCGGCGGGCGATGTAGCCGTCCACCCAGTCGGTGCCGGCCATGACCGCCAGGACGAGAGCGCCATAACCATATTCCCGCGGCCCGAGCACGAGCCAGATGAAGAACGGGACGCCAAGGAACCGGACCACGGTCAGCACGTTGGGGATGGTGAAGACCGTGTCGTGGTGGATCTGGGGCTGCCCAGGCCGGGCACCTGCACCGATGAACTTCATCCATTCCCCCCTTTCCGTGGCCGGCAACGTTCGGGCGTCGCAGTTCAGTGGACTGCCTAGCCGTTGAGCAGTTTGCGCAGGAGGAACACGAGTGCGGCGC
>JAODMA010000450.1 GCA_025464545.1 Arthrobacter sp.
CCCGGCATTTGCTGCTATTTGCTAGGGGGGATGCAAAGGCAGAGGCCATCGCGGCGGCACTCGAAGGCCCGGTTTCAAGCCGATGCCCGGCCTCGGTCATCCAACTGCATCCATCCGCGACAGTGTATGTCGACACCGCAGCCGCCGCCCGGCTGGAGCTCGCAGATTTTTACAAATACACCTACACGAACAAGCCCGGCTGGTCCCTCTAGAGCGGCGGACACCTCGAGAAGTAGGCACAGCTCCGACCCAGCGAACGACCCGGCTGCCACGCCATCGACTGCCACATGGGGGCAGACCATCTGCCGTCACGCCGCCACGCAACGGCTGTGTAAAAAACGGACGACAGCCAGACAGGGCGTTGATAAACACGGCTTGCAACCCCAGCCTGGCACGAAAGCAGGGTCCTGCCTGACGTCAGGCTGAGGTACGGCGTAAACGGGCAATCAGAAACGTTGCGCTACGACTGTTGATCAACTTTGCTATGGACCTCGGAGGGGATCTGGCCGCCTGAACCGGATACCGCCCCTCGGCGGCTATCGGCTGCCGGCGCCTACCTACAAGCCGCTACGGCGCAGTTGCCGTCCGCCCTGGCGGGCCAGCCGCTACCGTTCAGGAGGGCCTTGCGGAGTATCTGAGGACATTCGTCGTCTGGGACTCTCGCTGAGGTACTCAGCCACGGAGGTGTAAAGCATCCGCAAGTAGTCGGTGGCGAGGCGGTTGGCCCGCAGATTAGCGTTGGGGATTTCTACACTGATCCGGGTGGCCGTTCCCAGGATGTCCAGCAATTCCCGGATGGGTGCTACACCGGCTTCGTCGCCGGGGACCAGCCGCTGCGAGCGTGCTTCGGCGATCATGTCCTCGACAAGGTTGGGGATGGATCCCTGCCTGTCCCCGGGGTTGCCGTGACGGGGCGGTTCGGTCGGTGCGTCACATATCTGGATTACCGGAAACAGGTCCGCGTTTTTGGCGATTGTGGTGAGGTCTGTGTGTGTCCGGACGAAGTGCAGGACGTCCAGGATCACGGCGCAGCCTGCTTCGCGGGCGATATCCACTGCCCGGTCGAAGTTGTTGAGCGGGCGGAAAGCGACAGGTTCCAGGACTGGTTGAAGTCCGTGCGTGTGGGCATCCTGGGTTAGCCGTCCGACGGTGTCGGCGAATTGGGAAAGTGACGGATTCTCTCCTCCGACGTTGAGAAATTTGGCGCCGAGTTCGGCGCCCAGCTCGAGCAGGGGCATCCAGTGCTTGGGGCCGGTACCGGGCCGGATGGTGAGGACTTCGACGTCGAGTACCTCCAACCCCGTGTCTTCTAGGGCCTCACGTACCTTTCGGAAGCCCGGCGACCGCCGGTCGCGTGGAAAGGGAGGGTCGGAGGGGGTGACCTGTTCGAGCCGTAGTCCGACAGCTCCGAATCCCGCGGCGTGGGCTGCACGGATGTAATCCGCGTGTGGCAGGTCCAACGCGCTCAGTGGAGCGACACCCAACCCATGGTTTTCGTTTGTTGCGGCCATTGCAACTCCCGCAGCGGGAGACGGGTTCCAGGGGGTGTTGGCGGGCAATGTCTTTTCCTCGTGGGACTCGTTATGGGATGGCCGCAGAAGGGTCCGACCGGAGAGCGGTGATTCCGGCGGGACCATCCTGTTTTCTAGAAGACCGCCCGGCCGCCGCTGGCGTCGAAGCATTGAGCGGTGCTGTAGCTGGCCTCGTCTGATCCGAGCCATAAGGCGATGGAGGCGACTTCGTCAGGGGTTGCGGGCCTACCCATCGGGGTGCGGCGCAACCGGTCCTGTTTGAGGTCATCTCCCAGGCGGGTCCACAGTTCGGTTTCGACCGGTCCGGGAGCGATGCTGTTGACCGTCACGCCGGTGGTTGCGAGTTCTTTGCCGACACTCTTGACCAAGGCAACCAGGCCGGCTTTGGAGGCGGCGTAGGTGTGCTCGCCGGCGCTGGCTTCCTTCGCGGCAATGGAGGCGAGTGCCACGATCCGGCCGTAGCCGCGGCCGATCATTGCCGGGGCCGCCGCCTTGATACCCAGGAAGCAGCTGGTCAGGTTCACGGTCTGGACGCGTTCCCAGCCTTCGCGGGTGAGTTCGATGGTCGGCACGTGGGGCTGGGAGATGCCGTGGCACAAGTACAGGGCGTCGAGTTGTCCGAACTCCTCGATCTCCTTGACCAGGGTTTCCCAGGCTTGATCGTCGGTGACGTCCAGGCTGCGTCCGTGGACGTCCCCGGCCGGGTGTTCCCCGGGCGGGGTCAAGTCCGTGGCCCATACTGTGGCGCCTTCGGAGGCGAGGCGGGCGACGACGGCGCGGCCGATGCCGCCATTGGCGCCCGTGACGAGAGCCGTGCGTCCGGCGAAGCGTCCTGGATTGCCGTGGTTCATACTGTTGCCTTTCGCTCCGGGTTGTTGTCGGCGGATGCGTGGGTGTTACCAAGTTCGTGGATGTCGAGTTTGTGGGTTTCGCGGGCGGTTGCGGCGGCCACGAAGGCTATCGTGCAGATGATGGCTGCCATGACTGCTACGGGGATCCAGCCGTCGGTGCCCTGGCCGATGATGGCATAGCCGATGGTGGGGGCAAACCCTGCGGCGGCGTAACCGATCTGTGTTCCGATGGCGCTGCCGGTGTACCGGATGCGGGTGTGGAACATTTCGGGGTAGAACGCGGTGCCGATGCCGATGATGGCGCTGTAGCTCAGTGAAGTCAGGGCGATGGCGGCCAGGAAGATCAGGACCCAGTGGCCGGTGGAGATGGCCTGGAAGTAGACGAAGGTGAAGACGGCGCAGCCCACGACCCCGGCGAGGTATACGGGCTTGCGGCCAATCCGGTCCGAGAGCATCGAGAACAGCGGGAGAGCTGCCAAAGCGACGACGTTGGCGACGATGACGACCCACAGCATGATGGACCGGTCAAGACCGACGGTGC
>JAODMA010000455.1 GCA_025464545.1 Arthrobacter sp.
GCCTACTATATTGACCACGAGGCCACACATCAGCGGCGCAGTCGCCGTTGCCGCATCGCCGTTCCAGTCGCGCTTTTCAAGGCTTCCCTTGCCTGGCTCTGCACCTCAATGATCGGCGCAGGCCGCACCGTCGTCACCGTAGCAGCCGGCGTGCTGGCGGCGCTGGCCGGCTCAATTGGCCTGGCTGCAGCCGGAGTATCTGTCCCAGCCTGCCTGTTGGTCATTGTCCTGGCGCTCGGCGTCTCAATTGTCACCGACGAACGCCGCGGCTCCGAGCTGGCCTGACTGTCAGCCGGAGGCACCTACACTGCGGATTTCATCCGCGATGGTCCTCCCCAGGAGCTCGGTGCTGCCGCTTCCGCCAAGGTCCGGCGTAAGGGACTGGTCTCCCCTTGCCAGGATGTTCTCGAAGGCCTGCACAACCGCGGCAGCCGCGGCACCTTCGCCAAGGTGCTGCAGCATCATTGATGCGCTCCAGATCTGGCCGATAGGGTTGGCGATGCCCTTTCCGGCGATGTCCGGGGCTGATCCGTGGACCGGTTCAAAGAGGCTTGGGAATCGGCGTTCGGGGTTGATGTTGCCGCTGGGTGCGATGCCGATCGTTCCCGTGCATGCCGGTCCCAGATCGGACAGAATGTCTCCGAAAAGGTTGCTGGCCACCACCACGTCGAACCTCTCGGGATGCAGTACGAAGTTCGCCGTCAGGATGTCGATGTGGTAACTGTCGGTCCTGACGTCGCTGAAGTTTTGAGCCATCGCTTCGACCCGCTCGTCCCAGTACGGCATGGTTATCGAGATGCCGTTGCTCTTTGTTGCCGACGTCAGGTGCTTCTTCGGGCGGCTCTCAGCGAGGTTGAACGCGTACTTAAGGATGCGGTCCACGCCGGTCCTGGTCATGACCGTCTCCTGGAGGACCGTTTCCCTGTCGGTCCCTTCGAACATCCTGCCTCCGATACTGGAGTACTCACCCTCGGTGTTCTCCCGGACCACGTAGAAGTCAATCTCTCCGGGAACCCGGTCCGCCAGAGGGCTCTTGACGCCAGCCAGCAGCTTCACGGGCCGCAGGTTGACGTACTGATCGAAGTGCCGCCGGAACTGAAGAAGGCTTCCCCACAGCGATATGTGGTCCGGAACGGTTGCCGGGGAGCCAACGGCGCCGAAGAAGATGGCATCGAAGCCGCTGAGCTGATCGAACCAGTTGTCGGGAAGCATCTTCCCGTGCTTGAGGTAGTAATCGCCGTTGGCATAGTCAAAGACAGTGGTCTGCAGTTTGAAATCAAAGGCCTCTGCTGCGGCTTCCAGTGCCCGGACCCCCTCGGGTACAACCTCCTGCCCGATTCCGTCACCGGCAATCACTGCGATTCTGTGCGTCTGTGTCATGGTGAGACTTTCTTGCTGGGGCCAGGTTCAAGGCCGGTTAAAACGGAGGTGAGCGTTGTGCCTTCTGTCATGCCCGTGTATGGATGAAGACGCGCAGGAGTTCGAGGTTTTTCAGCAACCCATTGTTTCTCACTCGAGACTCAAGTCCAAGCGCCTTGCTGAAAGCCGGCGGGTAGTGTGCGCAACCCCGCACTACCGCAACAGCATCGGGCGCCCGAGAACAGTCGCCGAGCTTGAACAGCACAGCTCCATCATTCTTCGACAAGACAGCAGCGACTCCGCGTTATGGCGATGCGGATCGGAGGGCCGGGAACAACACATGCGGGTGAACGGCAACGTGGTCAGCGACGACGGAGAAGTAGTCACCGGATGGTGCCTTCAGGCCCTCGAACTCATCATGCGCTCCAGCTGGCGCGTAAACCCGATGCTGCACAGGGGCTGCTGCGGCAGGTCCTGGAAGACGTGCCGACGCCGGCAGCTGACCTTCACGCCAGTTATCCGGCTCCGGGTCTGGTTTCGAACGGGAAGACGTTTTTCCAGTCGCGCTTCATGTCCACAACTGCCCAACCCTTGGCGTTCGCCTCGTCCAGTGCCGTGTCCAGCGTTCCGATGTGGGAGGCACGATCGTAGGCCCACTCACGGTCCGCATCGGTGTGGTGCACGAGGCCCATGAAGCGCGCGCCGCTGCCGGCGGCGGTCCATTGCAGCATCTGGAGGTCACCGTCGGAGTTTCCAAA
Organism: Arthrobacter sp.; assembly: GCA_025464545.1. GTDB lineage: Bacteria > Actinomycetota > Actinomycetes > Actinomycetales > Micrococcaceae > Arthrobacter. Next base: position 2,118 of record JAODMA010000455.1, read on the forward strand.
GGCAAGGATCGGGCGCCGGCCGATGTGCTTATGGATGCCGACGGGTTTGCCGGCCTTGTCGTCGATAAAATCGACCTCTGGCAGCTTCACGAGCACGGGTTTATTATCGCGCATTTCGAACCTCAGCTTGCCGGTGCTGCCGATGACCTGCTCGGGCGGGATGCCGTAAATTCCCTCGGCAAACACCCGCATGAACTCGGCGCCGCCGCCGGAGAAGATGAACGTCCTGAACCCGCCGGCGCGCAGGTAGTCCAGCAGCTCGAGCATCGGCTGGTACACCATCTCCGAATAGAGCCGCCCGGTCTTCGGGTGTTTGGCTGTGGTGATCCAGTCCCGTGCGATCGTCTCGAAGTCCTCGGTGGTCATGCCCGCGTGCGTAGCTGCGGCGATTTGGGCAACGGCGGGCCCGCCGCCGGCCAGGGCACCCTGGAGGTCGCCCTGGAGCAGGGAAGCAAACGGCTCCGTCGTCTTCCACTCCGGGCGCTCCGGGGTAAGCGCTTTCACGCGGTCGAGGGCGAAGGCAAGCTGACAATACATGGGCTGCTCCGCCCACAACGTGCCGTCGTTGTCGAACACGGCAATGCGATCGGCGGGCAGGACGAAGTCTTTGTCACCTTCCGAGGCGGCGCGGGTGACGAAATTTACGATTGCGCGCTTCACGGCCCCGTCGTTCCAGGACGGCAACCCGCCGTCGGCCGAAGGGTCGGATGTTCCATTGGTTTGCATGATCTTCCGTTCTCAGACTCTCCGGGCCACGTGCAGCAGTCCGTCGCTGCGGTGAGGTGTAGACGGGCCGGTGCTCGGGGACGAGAATGTTGAAGCCGGGCCGTGCCCTCCTTCACCGAAGGAATTCGAAGGGCGGCCGGTACCGGTCGCCGTGCGGCCGTTGCGCCTTGAGGGGTACCGATGGACCTTGAAATCCAGCTGCAGTTTTTCCAGGCCGCTGCCACGGTTCTGCCGTCAATATTTGTCGCCTTTGCACTCAGCAGCCATTTTCTGGATCCCGGGAGCCGGCGGAACCTGAAAATTCAGTTCCTTCTGCTCTCGGGTATGACGGGCATCGTCACGGTAGCCGTGGTGGTTACGGGCTTCGTCGCTGCCGAGTTGATGACATTGATCATCCTCGCCACGAATACGCCTACCTTTCCGGTCTTCGTGATGGTCATCTTCTATGTTTTTCTCTTTGGCTGGTTTGTTGGACTCCAATCGTTGAATCCGTTGTTTCAGGCTGCAGTCGCGGCGGCGGAAGAAGACGCGCCCGATGACGAAGCCAAGGCAAAGGTGGTCACCAGATACCGGTCCTTGGGGAATGTGGTCATTTTCGGTTCCTTGGTCTTCCTTATCGGAGGCGCCATACTTTTCTATGTGTGGAGGGTGCAGGGCTGAGAAAGAACCCGCCGGCCGGAGCTACCGTTCATTGCGGCTCCACGGCGGAGTTTGCATTGGGCTTTTGCCAGGGGAATCGTCCGGTGATTTCGAGTTCCAGCGTAAAGCTGAGGAAGGTGCGGATCAGCACGATCAGGGCGAGAACGCCCAC
>JAODMA010000463.1 GCA_025464545.1 Arthrobacter sp.
AGAATCACCGGCAGCAGGACCAGATTGAAGCCATAGATGCGGAGAATGTCGCTGAAGCGGTGACCGCAGTCGCGCAGATCGCTGCCCATGGCCAGGAAGTAGGGGAGAGCGGCGAGGAACACAACCGGGCTCAGCAGCCGGCTGTCGTAGGGGTAGGCCAGCAGGAAGATCAGGCCGAAGCTTGACCAGGCGATGGACGCCATGTAGTTCACGCGCAGCAGCACTTCGCGGAACAGGATGGCACGGCGGTCGGACCGGCTCTGGCGCAGCTGGGCCCAGAGCTTGGGCAGGATCAGGAGCCCGCCGTTGGCCCAGCGGCGGCGCTGGACAACCAGCGAACCGAAGTCCGGGGGTGTGGCGCTGTAGCTGAGCCGCTCCGGGTAGTTCACCAGGGTCCAGCCGTGCTGGCCGAGGTCAATGCTGGACTCGGTATCTTCGATGACCGTGCGGTCCTGGATGTAAGTCCGGATTTCGAAGCCGCCGCTGGACTCCACCTCCACGATGTCCTCCAGGGCCTGTTTCCGGATCACGGCGTTCGCGCCGACCCAGAAGGTTGCGCCATAGTACGTCATGCCCTGGTGGAGAATGTGCTGCAGGTCGGTCGAGGCGCCCGCGATACGTTCGATCCGGGTGGGTGCACCACGGAAAGAGGAGTACGGCGTCTGGGTCACGGCAACCCGCTCGTTACCGGCGGATTCGAGGAAATAGACCAGGCGGAGGCAGTAATCGCGCAGGAGGAGCGAGTCGGCGTCGAGGGTCAAGACGTAGGTCGTGTCCGGAGCATCCACGATCCGGTCTGACTCCTCGAGTTCCGCGTCGCCTTGCACCTTGCGGAGGACCACGCCGTCAGCGGTGGCTTCTTCCCGCCAGGAGTGGCCCATCAGTGAAATGTACGCATTTAGGTTCATCGCCTTGTTGGCTTCATGGGAGAGGCTGGCGTACTTCTTGCGCTCGAACGTCTCGGTGGACACGTTGAAAATCCAGGTCAGGCGCAGGTACAACTCTTCGAGCCGGGACCAGGGCGGCGAGGCGTGCTGCACGGACGCCGCGTTCAGGCCGAGCAGTACAAGCCGCAGTTCCCGGGCCAACCCCATCAGGACGAGGTCCACGAAGAATTCGTCCACATGGTCTTCGACCTGCTCGCTAGCGGCCATTGTCTCCAGCCAGTCGGCGGCGGCCTCGTACTCGGCGATCAACAAAGCCAGCTCCGCGGGCTCGTTGGGAACGGCGGTCTTGGCCCGGCGGCGGAAGCCCGCAAGGGCGGCGTTGAAGCGCGCGGCCGGAATGCTCGTTGCGGCGGCAATTTCTGCCGTCAGCCCTCGGGTCTTGTCCAGCTTGGCGAGATCCGCCGGGTCCTTGGGGTCAGGCGGATCATCGACCAGCAGGACAACTTTGAGGTCCGGAAACTCCTGCAGCGCGGCGGACCACAGCGTGGCCCGGACAACCTGCGGTTCTTCGGCATAGGAAGGCACCAGCACGGTGATGCCTTCGGCATAATCGGCAAAGTGCCGGTCCAATTCTCCGCGCGGTACCCGTGAATGGTCGCGGAAACGATAAAGGGCACCCTGCCGGGCCATCAGGTACATAAGGGCCGAGAACGTCAGGAAGGTTACGACGATCAGATAGGACACGGTCTCGAATTGAAACCTGAAACCGGCAGCGGGGTTATCGGCCAGCTCCCGCAGGATTGTTGAGACGACGTAAGTAGCCCAGGCGAGCACCGTGGTGAGAATGCCCAGCCGGCCTAAAATTATTTTGCGGCGGGAGGGCCGCGGGTGAACGATCGACAGAGGCTCGGAACGTCTCTCAGCTCCCCATTGACGGCGCCGCACTGCACCCTTTTGTTCGCTGGAGACGCTTTCTGCGTCAGGGCGCGGCAAAACAAGCTGATCAGACATTAGTCCCCATAGGCTGCAAAATCGGCGGTTTGGAGTGCGCTTTGCATGAAATCGCGCACGGCGCACCGGAATGTTCCGGTGAGTGCCCTTATGATAATGCAAGGTCAGAGCGTTGCCGGACATCAGACACCCCGGCGAATATCGAACTGTCCCCACGGTCGGCGCGTGCCGGCAATTCAACTTATGACATAAGGGGCCCTGTGTCCGCACGATTCCCAGGCCGTAAATTATCGCTGGTTCGGCTCGGCGTTCTCACCGGCGTCGTGGCGGCAGTCGCTGCCGGCGGGGTGGCCGCGTGGGGTAATTTCCAGGATGTACGGGCAGCGGAGGCTATCCCCTCCATCTTCTCGGGATACGTTGATGTGACGGCGACGCCGCGTTACGCCTTTGAGGACCCGGTATCCAAGGAAGCCGAGAAGGTGGTGCTGTCCTTCGTCGTGGCCGACGCCAAAAATGCGTGCACTCCGAGCTGGGGAACCTACTACACCCTGGACGAGGCTGGATCCGCACTGGATCTGGACCGCAGGGCGGCCCGGCTGCAGCAGCTGGGCGGAAACGTGTCAATCTCCTTCGGCGGGCTGACCAACGATGAATTGGCCGTCAGCTGCACCGATCCGGACCGGCTCCAGGCCGCCTACGCCGCCGTCGTGGATCGCTACAACGTCAGCAGCATTGACTTGGACATTGAAGGCGAGGCACTAAGCGACACGGCATCCCTGGACCGCCGCTCGGCCGCCGTCGCCGCACTCCAGCAGGAACGCCGGAACGCCGGCAAGGACCTCAGCGTGTGGCTGACGCTGCCGGCTGATCCCAACGGGATGACGGCCGCGGGCAAGGACGCCGTCCGCCGGATGATCACTGCGGGTACCGACCTCGCCGGAGTCA
>JAODMA010000482.1 GCA_025464545.1 Arthrobacter sp.
CCGGCGACGGCGACGTTCGCGATGACCCGGCGTTTGGGCCGCGCCTCGAACTGTGGCGCGTAGTCAGGGCACCGTCCAGTCTGCGACCAGAATCCCGAAATGGCGGGGGCCAGAGGCGCCGGACTCGGGAGACTTCCCTGAGATCGAATCAGAGCAAGGGACTCACACTGACCCAGGCTCAGTTGACGAGACTCCGCACGAAGTGATCGGTCCGGGTTTAAAGAATGCACACTTTGGAACAATGCCCCCCTTCCTTGGACGACCATCAACCGTAGGATTTTTGAAGCGGTGACACAGCTTTCGACCGGGCAACTCCGGCGGAAGGGTTGGGCCAAGGTGCTGCCAGGGCCCGGCCGCGAGGACGAACTGCATATGAGTGCTACCAGAACAGGAGCGGGCCATGATCACAGCCACCACCGGGCCTATTTATCAAGTCACGGCAGACGAGCCCCAGTTGATCGCCGAACGCCTCGATGCTGCTGAGAAATTGGCTCAGGAGCCGGCTCTCAGGGCAGGCAGTCACGGAATTCTCGTGACGCGCCATGGACCGACCACGTTCACAGTGGCTCTGAGCGCAGACGTTCCCTACGGAATCACTCGGGAATGCGATCTCGCCTAAGACCGAGACAGCGCCAGCAAAGGACGATGTCCGGCCAGCCCGATCCTGGACATTACCTACCGCGTCACGGCGTGCCGTAGCGGACATCTGCCGATGCTGACCTCAGCTGACCTAGGACCGAATCGAGCACGGAAGAAGTAGACTCGCATGTCACCAGACGCGATACACCAACACACCGCTCCCACGACTGTTGCAGCGGCATAACGCTCTTGGGATCATCACTTTGTCGACGCCGGTCGTTCGCGTCTTCAGCGTCGACTGACAACGGCCAGCCTCGGACAACACCGGGCGGTCGATGGTTGCTGGCCGTTCTGTCCCTCGAGTTGGTATCGGCGTTGTCAATACTCCTGCCTCTCGTGGTTGGTCTTGAGCCGTGGGGCGGCCGCGAGGTCCCCGCCAGAGTGTCCACCCTTGCCTCGATCCTGCTCCTTCCGGTCGTCCTTCATGCAGCCTGGCGCCTCATTCGGCAACAGCGCCGCGATCGGTTCGAGGCGTCGATTACCGCCAGCCTCATAGACACGGTCCTGAGCACAACCAGGGAATGGCTTTGGGCCGTAGGAGCAGACGGTCGGTTCACCTTCTCCAGCCGCGCAAGTCGGGAACTACTAGGCTATGAGCCCTCCGATTTGGTGGGACGCCCGTGCAGTCTCATCATCGACCTTGCTGACCTCAAAACCGCACGGAAGCCAGCAGCACGCGCGGGCCGGGAAGGGCTTTTGCTTTCCGCTCGCCACCGGGGCGGGCATCGCCTGAGCCTCGAGGTCGTCGGCAGGCGCCGATTCGACAGGGACGGCCGAGGATCAGGATTCGTGGGAATCGCGCGGCCGCTTGGTATCTCCACGGCACAGAGTCCGGCGAACCAGGAAATCAGGGCGCGACTCGATCGCCTGTTCGCCACCCGGACACTGATCACGGCGTTTCAGCCGATCTGTCATTTGGGAACCGGCGAGATTGTCGGCGCCGAAGCCCTCACTCGCTTCGTCAGCTCTCCCCTCAGGTCTCCAGATGAATGGTTCGTCGAGGCGGATTCAGACGGACGTGGTCCCGAACTCGAATTCCTTGCCTTGGAAACGGCGATGCTGGCCGCAGCGGATCTTCCGGCCTACCTCTATATCGCCGTCAATCTCTCCCCATCGGCATGCCTTGACCCGAGGTTAAGTGAAATCGTGAGGGATTCCGGTCGGAAACCCGCGCGAATCGTCATCGAACTGACCGAGCGCTCAGCCGTTGCTGACTATGAACGTCTCGCAGCAGCACTGGCCCCACTCAGAAGCGCTGGCCTACGCATAGCTGTCGACGACGTCGGCGCCGGGTTCTCGTCCATGCGCCACATCCTTAGGCTCAGCCCGGAACTGATCAAACTTGACCGGACAATCGTTGCGGGAATCGACAAAGACCCCAACCAGAGAGCCCTGTGCGCGGCGATGGTCAGCTTCTCGTCACAAATCGGGGCAAGCCTGGTCGCCGAGGGAATCGAAACCAATGCCGAACTGACCGCCGTTACCGAGCTGGGAGTGAACGCCGGGCAAGGCTACCTCTTGGGTCGACCATCTGTGCTTCCGTCGGACTGGTCTCGTTGGAGGCAGTGGAACCGGTCGTCAACGAGTGGAGACACCGATAGTCGTGACACCTAAGGGCCGAGCCGTCGGAGCCAGCCAGTGTCCCGACCAATGTTCCTGCCGGGCGCGAGGTGCGCGCTTTGCCCGACTCGGAGAAACAACGCCACGACTATGCGGAAAGTATTCAGATGACATCAGATCCTGAAACCGTTCTTTGGACGATGCTCACAGGTGTAGACGCCGCCCGGGACCACGTTCGGCGTGCTGCGGCTGAATCAGGTTTCCGGCCCTCGTCCGGCGATGAGGACCGTATCAATATCGACGTACCATTATCGCTCCGCAAGCGACGCAGAGCCGCGCGGTTTACCGGTGCTGCATCACCGTCCCCACGTGGGGCAATCATCGCCTGGACAGCAGATCCCGAGCCGCTGAACCATGAGCACCTGGCCAGTATCGAGGAAAAGCTGCCCGAGGGGGTCATGCATTACCACGGGCTTGAGGACGCCGCACTACGGGCAGGTCTCTCCATGGGCGGGCGGACTATGTTACGTGTCATCGTCCGTGCGCTGGCTCGAGACGAAACCGTCCGGGCTATCGGTAAGGGGCACCTGAACGAGACCGCAGCGTACGTCGTCCTTACGACCAAGCGCCTCCTCGTCATCGAAGCATCCGGCCTCGGATCAAAGACCCTCGTCGACGCCACCTGCGAGTCCATCGAGGCACCTTCGCTGGGCAAGAGGACCACCGGAGAGACCCTTAGGATCGTCCTGCCCCAAGGCCCGATCGTGATTTCACGACTCGGCCACGGGGAAGGCCACGGCATCGTCAAGAGCTACAGGGATGACCAGAAGGAACGGGCCCGCGTCGTCCCTCGGCCGGCCACCGATTGCAAGCAGCCGCTGGAGTCCGAAAACCTCGACAGCAGATGACACCTCCGCCTCGACGCTGCCCCGACAAACTTGCCGCTTGTGCCGCGGGGCGGGCCCGTGTTTGCATGCCCGCCAGAGGCGGTTCACAGATCGGTCAGTTTTCTTAGTTCGGCGGCGCGAATCCGCAGAAGTACCGGGTTCTCCTGCGCGTCCCTAAGCGAGAGACCCGCTAATTCCCTCACGGCACGCCGCATGGCTTGCAGGCTCGTGAACCCGCTGGCGCCCGCGATGGCCGTCAGAGAGCGTTTCGAGACTGTTGCTTCGGCGAGGAGTTCAAGGGCCTCCAGGGTCCGCAGGGCGCGGATGTGTCCGCTCACCTGGAGCACTTCGTCTTGGAAGAGGTAGTAGAGGGCGCGGCGTGAAAGGAACGAGTAAGCTACGACCTCGTCGACGGTGAGGTCGGGGTTCCTGTAGTTCTTGCGTACAAACTTCTTGATCGCTGCGATGCGGGCCAGTTTCAGGTCACCCGGATCGGCCGGGGTCTCGAGTAGCGAGCTGACCAAGGCCGTCATCATCGACCGGACAACCGGTTGGAGACGCTGCATCTCCTGGGCGATGCCCGTCCGCTGCCAGCCAGACAAGGCTGGAAGAATCAGCCCACGTATAAGGGTATTTTCGCTGATGTCGGCCAACCCCTGCAGCCGTCTCACCGACTTGTCGTTCAAGCCCAGCAGGGCTCGATCGAAATGGAGCCGCACCGCGCTTAAGCCGGCCGGCGCATAGAAGTTGCCCGGCAAAGAGAGATCAAAGAACCTGACCGTACCGGCAGAGACGGCCTCGGAGCGTCCCGAGAAGCTGAACCTGTCACACGAAGTCCTGAAATACACGAGCCAGTCGCTGGGATTCGTATCCCCGTTCCAGTAGCAACTGGCTGGTTCATTCGTGACATCAACAAGGCTGAACCCGGGACCGTCGAGGCTCAGCGCGGTTGGATGGAAACCCGGACGCACTAGCTTTTCGGTTTTTTCCAACCGAACGGGAGCGTCAATGGC
>JAODMA010000003.1 GCA_025464545.1 Arthrobacter sp.
ACCTGCTGGCGGGCCGTCGCGTCGGCGAGGGGTCCGGCCTGTGCGGCGTTGGCCTTGGCCCGCTCGGCGTTGGCCTGCGCCACGGATTGCCGGATTGCCGAGAGACTCTGGGCATCGGCGATCATCGCCGCCGCCTCGGCTTCCTTTTCCGCCGCTTCCCGGTTCCTGGTGGCCTCGGCGATGCGGGCTTCCATCTTGACCTGGGCAATGTGCGGCTTGGCGATGTTCTGGATGTAGCCGGTGGGATCCTGCAGGTCCTTGATCTGCAGCGAGTCCACCACGAGGCCGAGCTTTTCCATTTCGACGCCGCTGGCGCTGCGGACCTGCGAGCCGAGCTTGTCGCGCTCGCGGATGATTTCCTCCATGGTCATGCTGCCGATGATCGAGCGCAGGTGCCCCTCGAAGACGTTGTAGACCTGGCTTTCCATTTTGGGCTGCTGGCCGAGGAACCGCCGAGCGGCGTTGGCAATGAAGGGCGGTGCATCTCCTATCTTGTAAATGACCACGCCCTCGACGATCACCTGGATGCCCTGCGACGTTACGCAGGAAACCTTGAGCTCGGTTTCATTGAGGGTCAGGGACAAGGTCCGGACGGTCTGCAGCCCGGGCAGGACGAGCGCGCCCTTTCCGGTCACGATCTTGAAGTCCATGCCCGCCCGGGTCTCGAGGGTGCCCCGCGTCAGCCCCGAAATGATGAGCGCCTCATTGGGTTCGGCCACCTTCCACATAAGCTTTGTGGCGATCCAGATCACGGCGATGACAAGGATCGCTCCGATGAGAGTGGATATAAACGGCAGAAATGCTGACACGTCCGGCATAACCAGGTCCTTTCACGATGCTGGAAAAGGTCTGCGACAAAGCCCCCAACGATGCCGCTAATGCAACCCGGCCGGACTTGAGTGCGGAATGCGGGGCCGCCAAGTCAGCTGTTGTAGACAGTCTGGGTCGGTAATTGTCGGGAAGTCCATAGCCGGTGAAGGATATTTTTGTCGGCTCTGGCTGCTGGTCCGGCCGGGTCGGACGCCCGCTAGTTTCCCAGCATCCGCCGTGCTTCGCGCTGGGCTTCGAGTTCCTGGGGGGAGACGGTGCTGCCGCGCAGGTAGCCGGCCTCGCCGATGATCCGGCGCAGCTCCGCCACCGTCCGCGGGGCTCCGGCGCCAAGGTGCGCCATGGCGTGGCAGTTGGCGCAGAGCGGCACGAGGTCCGTGATCGGATCCAGCTGGTAACCGCTGCCGAGCTGGGCCACGGGCACAATGTGGTGGACCTGGATGAAGTCCCTGCCCGTTTCGCCATACTTCAGCTCGAATGAGAACCCGCAGGCAGCGCAGCTGGTGCCGTGGCGCGCAAGGCAGGCCCGCCGGGCTTCTTCGTCCCGTTCATAGCGGTTTACGAGGACCCGGGCGACGGCGTCCTGCGGGTAGGTGCCCGGGGCAGGCTCGGTGGGGTCCGGGCCGGGCTGCGGTCCGAACTCGCCCCAGAGGCCGCGGATGGTTGCCTCCTCTGCCGGCTCGACGTGCAGCCCGGAATCCGGAACGCCGTCCCAGGGAATCCCGGGGGCGGCGTCGTGGAGCACGTCAACGGGAACCTGCTCGCCGAGGGGGAGGAAGGCGTCGAAGGCTATGAGTACCGTCTGCTCCCGGGGTCCGTGCTCCGGCAGCTCCTGGGGTCCGTGCTGCTCGACAGCGGGCTCGGCGGCTGTTTCGGCATGCTCGGAGACCACGACGCCGTGGCCGAGCAACCCGCCGGCGTGGCTCCCCTGGAGGACCAGCCAGGCGTCGGCTCCGGCGGGGAGGTCCCGGTGCCCGCTTACGCTCCAGCGCTGCACGACCAGGCCGGTCACCCGGACCTGGGCGGCCGCTGCCGGGTAGTTCCAGCGGTCCCAGTCGTCCGGGTTCCACCCCAGAATGATGGCTGTCATCTGGCCATTCTCGCAGGAGTGAACGGCAGTAAAATTAACCTAGAGGTGTTGGACATGACTGGATCCATTGCAGTCCTTCTGATCATCCTGGCAGCGGTAGCCGTGCTCGGTGTTGTCAGCACAGTGGTGGTCGTCATCCGCGACGGCCGGGGCCAGATTCCGGCGGAGAAATCGGAACGGCCCTGGACGGCGGGAAACCTGCCCAGCCTGCCGTACTCGCTCCTGCGATTCTGACGTATCTGCCGCGGGCCTCCTCCGGCTGAAACCCTCCCCGTAGACCTCTTCCCCGGGACAGGGCTGCTTCCTATACTGACCGCGTGGGGACATCGTGGATTTTCGGTGTGGTGGCCTCCAGCGCTCTGGTACTGGGGGCATTCGTCGGCGCGAAATTCGAGTTGCCGAAACGCGTGCTGGCGATCCTGCTGTCCTTCGCCGCCGGTGCCCTGATCACCGCCCTGACCTTTGAGCTGTTCGAGGATGCCTATGAACGGGGCGGGATCGTGCGGGCCGCGATCGGTTTCATGGGTGGCGCCATCGTGTTCACCGTGCTCAGCGCGTTGCTGGACCGGTGGGCGCAGCCCGGTTCACAGGCAGTCCCGGCCGACAAGGTCCAAGGCAGCGCCAAGCTGGACACGGACGCCGCCGCCTCGGACCGGCCGCCGACGTCGGCCTCCACTCGGGGCGCGGCCGGTCTTGCGCTGCTGGCCGCCGTGACCCTCGACGGCGTCCCCGAAAACGTCGCGCTGGGGGTGTCCCTGGGCGAGGGGACCGGCGGGCTGGCCCTGCTTGCCGCGATTTTCGTATCCAACCTGCCGGAGGCACTGGTGGGAGCCTCGTCCATGCGCAGCCAGGGCAAATCCGCCGGGGCCATCCTGGGCCTCTGGACCGCCTGCGCCGCACTACTCGTGATCGCCGTCGTCGTGGGCGCCGGCCCGCTGTCCGGCACCGACCCGGAGGCCATCTCGCTGCCGCTGGCCTTTGCCGCCGGGGCCGTCATCGCCTCCCTCGCCGACACGCTGATGCCCGAGGCTTTCGAGCACGGCGGGCCCGCGGTGGCCCTGAGCACGGCGGCCGGGTTCGTGCTCTCGTTCATTCTCTCCCTCGCCTGACGCCCAACGGGCCCCTGTATGTGACCGTTTTCGGGAAAGGGCCCCGTGCGCCGCGGTTATCGAGAGCCGCGTCGTGACCCCGGGCCACCTAATGCGAACCGTCATCCACCCGCCCCCCGCGCATAAGGAAGCTGGTGCAGCCGCTGCGTTGCCGCGGGCGCCTACACCAGCAGGTAGTACGAATTTTCAGATTGCTATGAAACGTTACTCATTC
>JAODMA010000458.1 GCA_025464545.1 Arthrobacter sp.
GCCGTCCGTGCGCAGGGCTGGTGCCTGCTGAACCAGGAACTCGAGCTGGGCCTGATGTCCGTCGCGGCTCCGGTCCACGACGGACCGAAGGTGGTCGCCGCGATCAACGTCTCGCTTCAGGCCCAGTCCGTGGCCACCCAGCCGGACCCGGACGCCTACCTGGAGTCGGTGCGGAAGGCTGCCGTGGCGACAGCGGAACTCATCTCCGCCGACCTCTCCGGCGGGCGCTGACCGTCAGTCCCCCGGGTCTTTGACGGGTGCGGTGGACACGGTGATGGTGACTCCCGAGGCGTCGTCCCGGATCTTGAGGTGCAGATTCCTGCCCACGAGCGAAGCGTGGATGTCCTCGCTGTCCTCAGGTGCCAGCTGCTCAGCCAGCCGGGTGACTGCCAGCGCCATCGCCCGCCCCCAGTCGTGCGGGTCCATGCTGGACGCCTCTGCCTCGGCTGAGTAGTTTTCCTGTGGTTCGGTCATGTGCCCCCGCTTCCCGTGTCCGGAGCGCTGCCTGTCCGGCTGATCCGGTCAGGCTCCGGCCGGCTATCCAAATAAGCCCGGCACGCTCCAGTACATAAGCAATCGCCAGTTTAGTGAGGTGGGCGCGCGAACGTCCATGATTGGCAGCCCCGCTGTCCAAGTTACGTGGGCATCTCCCGATAGGCTTTCACTTCGGGATAGTATCCGCCCATCCGCCCCTGAAGGACACCATGACAGAAAACAACCCCGCGCCTCACAGCACTACACCGGCCAGGCGCGCCGCCGTCATCGTCAACCCGGCCAAGTCTGTCGGACCGGCGCTGCAGGGTGCCATTTTCCGCCTCTGCGAAACCCAGGGCTGGGCCGAGCCGCTATGGCTGGAGACCACGGTGGAGGACCCCGGTGCCGGTCAGGCCCGCCAGGCCCTGGAGCAAGGGGTCGACGTCGTCATTGCCGCCGGCGGCGACGGCACGGTCCGTTCCGTTGCCGAGGTCCTCGCCGGCACCGGAACGCCCATGGGGCTGGTGCCGCTGGGCACCGGCAATCTGCTGGCCCGCAACCTCGGCGTCGACATCGCCGACCCGGTATCCGCCTGTTTCGACGTTCTCAACGGCAGCGACAAATCCATCGACGTCGTGAAAGCGACCTTTGACCGGTCCGGCGACGAGCAGGTTTTCCTGGTAATGGCCGGACTCGGTTATGACGCCGCCATCATGGCAGACACTGTGGACGTGCTGAAGGACCGGATGGGCTGGCTTGCCTACGTGGAGGCGGGCATCCGCAAACTCCCCGGCAAGCCGGTGAAGGCTCGGATCAGCGTCGACGGCGGCGAGCCCGTCCGCCGCCGGATCCGCAGCGTCATGGTCGGCAACTGCGGCCGGATCATGGGCGGGATCGAAATTTTCCCCGATGCAAAAGTGGACGACGGCGTGCTCGACCTGTTGATTCTGTCCCCCCGTGGGCGGCTCGGCTGGCTCGGTGTGATCGCTGGCATTTTCGGCCGGAACAAGGAGGAGACCGAGTCCGTGGATTACTTCCAGGGGAAATCTGCCGAAATCACGCTTGAACACGAGCAGGAATTCCAACTCGACGGCGACCATCTCGGCACGGGCAAGCACCTGACCGTGACTGTGGAGCCGGACGCGCTCAAGATCAGAATGGCTGGCGTCTAGCCGGGCTCCGCATTGGCTGGCGTCGCCCGGGGGGATCCCGGCGCGACAGGTCGGTGGGCCAGGATCTCCGCGAGCTCGGCCAGGCGGTAGGCGCGGGCGGACTCCGCCGGAGTGAACGGTTCACCGGGCCGGGAGAAGGTGATCGGGCCGTGCCAGGCGGTCGGGATCCTCAGGACTGTGCCGTCGCGTCTGGTGTCCTCCCGTGGCGCGCCGGTCCCTGCCCGGCCGCGTTTCGCCGGCGTGGTGTCCGCATCCGGCGTCGGCACGATCCGCGCGCGCAGCAGTTCCGCCACCGCCAGCGGCAGCTCCTCGGGGTTCCCCGCGATCCGGGCAGCGAGGCTCAGCGCACCTGTCTGACCGTCCGCCAGGGCCAGCGCGGTGGTGGGCCAGACCTGCGGCTCGCTGCCGCCTCCCTCGTGCAACGCCCGGAGCAGATCGGCTTCGCGCAGCTCGCCGGGCGCAGAGAGCACAAACTCGTCGAGCACCCCGCCAGCCACCGGGTGGACATGGATACTCAGGATATTCGTGTCAAGCCGGTCCAGCGAACGCGTCACTTTCTGCAGCGAACCCGGCGTATCTATCAGGACTGTCCGGGCCCGCCACAGTGCCGGCGCGGCCCCCAGCTTTTTGCGGTGGCGAAGCGCCGGTGCGTGCAGCCAGCTCCGCAGAATCCGGGCCGCGGAGGGCTCCGCGACCCAGATCACCAGAATCGTGGCGGTCAGGGTGAGGACCAGCACCTTGGCCAGGTAGGGCAAATGGGTTTCCACCACCGCAGCGTGCACCAGCAGCTCGATGGGCAGCATCACAGCGATATTGGCCAGCGTCAGCCGGGCTTTGGTTGGTTCGGGCATCAGGCCACACACTTCGCAGCTCAGCTCCGACGTGACCGGGACCGTTGGACTGCTGGCGGTTTTGGGCTTCATGCCTTCCATGATGTCCCGCAGCTGTTTCAGCAGGGTTGCGGCCGGGTGAAGTTGGCGAGAAGTCTCGGCCGGCCGCACCGCTCCGGACCGGAGCGGCCCTTTTTAGCGTACGTGTTGGCCTGAGGAGTCAGCCCGGTAGCCGGCCCCGGTGGCGTGGTCCTCCGCGGCGTGCTGACCCTGAGGCTGCACGCCCGTCCCTGCCGGGCCCGCGAGCTGGGCCAGCAGGTCGCGAATTTCGGCGAGCAGCGCAGTATCGGCCGGCAGGGGATCGTCCTCGGGTTCCGGGGTGGCCACGCGCTTCTTGACCATCCTGTTGATCCGGTTCATGGGGGCCACGAAGATGAAGTAAACCACGGCCGCGGTGATCAGGAAGGTGACGAAGGCCGTGACCACCGCACCGAAGTTCACGAACGTCTTCTCGTTGCCCGGCCAGATGGGAAAACCCAGGCCCTCCGTCTCGACGCCCCCGGCGGCCGCGATGATGGGGTTCACGACGTTGGAGGTGAACGCACTCACGAGGGCGGTGAAGGCGGTGCCCACCACGACGGCGATGGACAGTTCGATCAC
>JAODMA010000042.1 GCA_025464545.1 Arthrobacter sp.
GGGGCGGGTGTGGTCTGCGGTGCCACCGTCTTGCAGCCCAGCAGGCTGTTCCCCTGGCTGAAGCGGCTGACCGCCAGGCCGTACGCGCAGACCTTGTACTGGCCGCCAGCCGTGACGGGGACGTCCGTGCTGAAGCCGTGGCTGCCGGTCACGCGCATGACCAGGTTCACGTCGGGCCGGCTCTTGTTGGCCGTAATGGCCCGGGATGTTGTCCTCCCGGCCGGGTCTGTCACGTAGATGTGGACCGGGATGGAAGCCGTGGGTGCACCGGGGTCATAGCTCCAGCCGAGCGCCCGGAGCACCGTGACGCCGTTGGCTTTGACCAGGCTGAGCGAGTCAAGGAAGCCGGCGGGCGGCGCCGACCCCTCGAGGGTCAGGGACCGGCAGCCCAGATCTGCCGTTTCCACGCTGCCCAGAGCGTACACACACACCCGGTAGACGCCGGCGGCGGTCAAATTGAAGGAGCCGGAGAAACCGTGGTTGCCGGTGACACCCATGACCTTGTTCACGTCCGCACGCGGCTTGTCCGCGGTCAGTGCGTAGCCCGTCCGTACGCCGGCCGGCGTGGTCACGTAGACGTGGACCGCGGAGGACGCGTTTGACTTGGCACTGTCGAAGGCCCAGCCGCTCACGTTCAATGTCGCCCTGTCCCCGCTGCGGCTGATGGCGGCCGTCTCGGTGTAGCCGACGGCGGGAGCGCCAGGCGGGCGGATCGTCACGGTGGCGGCGGTGTTGCTGACCGAATCGATCGAGACCTTTGTGCCGGCGTGCGTCGTGAAGGTCTGGCCCGCCTGCCACGCCTGAGTGTTGCTGTAGTAGCCGGCGAAGGGACGGGTGTTCGGCGGCAGCAGGATGGAGGAATTACCGCCGCCCTGCTGGGTGATTTTCACGCCGCGGTTTCCGTTCTGTGCGATCACGCTGTCGTAGCCCACCGGTGCGCGAAGTTCCAGGTAATAGACCTCCCCGGACTTGGGGTCCGTGAACTTTGCCGCCCGGTTGGCTCCGCTGCCCGCCCAAGGCCGGAGGGTCACGCTCCGGGCCGAGGAGACCTTGCCCAGGTTGGCGATTTCATTGCCGTTGCCGAACCTGCCCATTTCCCAGAAGCTGGCGCTGATGACCGGCATGAGGTCAAAATGCGAGATGCCCATCAGGTCCACATTGTCGCCGTAGGGCCGGATGCTGCAGGTGGAATCGGCGAATCCGGCAAAGGGTCCGGACGCAACGTCGGACACCCCGCTGCCGCACTGGAGGCTGTTGGCGTGGTCCATGCCGAGAGCGTGGCCGAACTCGTGGGCCAGGACTGGGGTGGTGAGCCTGCTGTTCTGCGGCATCACGATCCGCCCGCCGATATTGCCGTTGCTGTAGGTCATGCCGGCGGCACCGTTGTTCAGGTAGCCCCCGGGCACAAACAGCACCAGGGCAGTGTAGGGGTCCTGCTTCCAGCCAAGCTCGGCCGTCACGATGTCCACTATGTCGCCGGGTGACTGGGTGGACCGGGCGGCGGACTTATGCCGCGTCTTGGTCTCGACCAGGGTGATGTCCACCCGGCCGGAGGTCGCGTTCCGCCAATAGGCCTTGGATGCGCTGATGGAAGCTTTGGCCGCATCCATCGGCACGGCGGCGTCGGTTGCCGTTGCCGTCTTATCAGCCAGCTGGACGGTCACCAGGGTGGTTTTCATGGTCCCGGCAAGCGGTGCGCTGACATAGGTGTACTCGGACTTGGCCCGGCCGGCCGGAGGCTCCGGGCGGACGAAGTCGTCCACGTGGGGCGCGGGATTGGGATCGGTGACCGAGGGAACGGCCAGCGGCACACCAGCATCAATCTGCGTCGCGGCGGAGGCTGCCGGGGGCAGCGCGGCTGCCAGCATCACGGCGGCAATTAGCGATGCCGCTATGTTCAGTTTTCGCAAGATTGCTCGCTTAAGGGTGGGACCTAAGGTTGGGACCTGTTGGTGTGCCTACGGGATGCCTATAGCATAGACGCCAAATCACATCCGTCACCGCACACACTCCCGTCACTTCCTGCACAAGGGGGACACACCAGTTTCTTGGTCAGTTTTTGCGCAGAAAACACCCACCATTTCCACCTGCCAACCTTGCGTGAAAGACTCTCAGCCGTGTTTCCTTCCGTCCCCGCGATGTCTGCCGCAATCCGCACGGCGCTGGCCTTCACCGCCGGGGGCCTCCTGCTGTGGCTGGTTATCGCCATTCAGCTCTTCGCCAACACCGATCCACTGACTGTGCACCGGACAGATGCCGTGATCATGCTCGGCGGGGCTGCTTCGGAACGGTTGCCTGCGGCGCAGCGGATCCAGCGGGAGCTTGGCATTCCCGTCCTGGTGCTCTCCCGCACGGACACCTTCGGCAACCGGGCAGCGGACGGTGTCTGCGGGGCGGCCAAGTTCCCCAACGCGTCCCTGATCTGTTTCCGGCCGCCCGGCCTGGACACCCGCGGCGAAGCGCAGGCCATCTCCCGGCTCGTGGCGCTCAACGGCTGGAAGTCCGTGACTGTGGTCACCTCCAGCTACCATGTGACCCGCGCCGGGCGGCTGATCGGCCAGTGCACGGCGGCGGACGTCCAGATGGTTGCCTCCCACCCGGACCTTGATCCACGGCAGTGGCTCCGGCGATTTGTCATTGAAACCGGGGGCATTCTGGACGCCTCCCTCCGGCCCGAATGCGCGGATCAGCCGGCAGGAATGTAACAATTAGAGCTCAGCCGGTTGAACTGGTCGGCCAAAATCATGTGCCATCGAGGCGAGGAGGAAGCGTTGGAACACTCTCCTGACAGCGCTCCCCCGCTGGTGGCAGCGCCCCGGCACCTGCGCCGGCGGCGCCTGCACGAGGAGATCCCGGACATCCTCCTGGTTCCGGGTGCCGAACCC
>JAODMA010000052.1 GCA_025464545.1 Arthrobacter sp.
CAAAGTCGATCATCAGCAGCGGATATGCGCCGAAAGCCGCCGAAAGGATTCCGGCGCAGAGCAGCGCGGCGGGCCGTGGCCCGGCAAAGGCGCGCGTGAGGTAGAGACAGCCTGCCGGCCAGACCAGGGCGCCGATGCAGAGGTTCACGATGTTGACTGCCTCGGGAATGCTTCCTCCGCCGAGCTGCAGCAGGAGCGAAACGAGGTCATGCCACGCCGCTGGGTAGAACCCGCCGCCGGTCATAGCGCCGATGGTCAGCGACGAGCCGGAGCCGGTGTCGAGGATGTACTGGATCGCGTTGAGGTGAAAGACGTTATCGAACGTCTGGGAAAACGAATCGGGACTTCCGATGGCGGCCAGCATTCGCCCGCCGATTAGGGCGGCTGCAAGTACTGCCGCGGCCACGACAACTGCCCCGTACTGTCCGGCTGGTCGGACGGCGGCCAGGCCATGCCTACTGCTGGCGCGGCTCCGCCCCAGCGTGAGGGCCGCAGCGGCAGTCAGAATTGCAGCCGTCGCCAGGCAGGACCACACCGACCATGGGACTCCCAGGCTGGAGGAGACCACGGCAGCGGTACCTACCGCGGAGACTGTTATGGCGGGGGCCGCAGCGAAAAGGGCCAGCCACCTAAGCCCGGCAGCCCAGGCCACTGCCGCGCCGGGCAGAAAAAGCAGGGCGGTTGCAAGCAGGAAGGATGGCGCATGCGACCACCAAGACATGCGGTGCCTTCCTGTCCGTCGCGAGCTCTCCGAGGTCCACAGGACCGTCGTCAGGACGAGGGTGTTGACGCTGTGGACTTATCAAGGATACTCGACCCGTTTCCTTGTCCTGCTGCGGCAGGACCGTCCCGCAGCAGGACAGCGCGGTATGGGCTCACCGCCCTCCTCGTGGCAAAATACCCCATCAGTATTCGGGCACGTAGTCTAGGAGGGTGAATCATCGTGTCGAAAAACCCCCCAGGATGCCGCGGACCGCGAACATCCGTAAGGGCGCAGCCGTTCTGCTTGCAATTCTGACTCTGTCGGCCTGCGGCTCTGCACCGCCGGCGGCGCCGCGGGACACCGCGTCGCAGGGAACCGCTTCGGACGAGGCGGTCCGTGGCAATCTCGTAGGCGTGGGAAACGACTCGATGGCCGGACTCGTGGCAGCGTGGCGGGAAGCCTGGAAAAACTCGAATCCAGCGGTGTCCATCGCGTTTTCACCGGACGGAGGAGAAACGGGTATCAAGGCCCTGGCCGCCGGCCAGGCTCACTTCGCGACCACAACCCGGCCCGACGGAACAGAGACTTTTCAGTCCAATGGGGAAGTGTGCGGCGTGGACGGGCGAATGGCTTTGCCGGCAGCCATCCTCCCGGTTGGCATTGCCTACAATCTCCGCGAGGTCCGTGGCCTCAAGCTCGACGCCGCCGTCCTGGCAGAGGTGATCCTCGGCTCGATTACGAAGTGGAACGACCCAAGGATCGGCCGGCTGAACCCCGATCTGGACCTTCCCGACATCGACATTGTGCCGATCCTTTCCGAAGATGAGTCCGATGTCACGGAGGCGGCAACGAGCTATCTCGACGCCGAAGGCCAAGGCAAATGGCCGGCAGGCATATCGTCCCAATGGCCCGATGAAGCAAAAGGACTGAACAAGTCCAAAGCCTCCGACCTGCCCAATAAACTCGGAGACACTTACGGGGGCCTGGCCGTTTTCGACCGCGGAATCATCGGTTCACGCTTCTCCACGGCAGTTCTCAAGTTTGGCCAGACGTATCAGCCATTCTCGCCGGACTCCGTCCTGGCCGCGATCGAGTCCGGCTCCACCCTCGAGCCGGAACCCGGCGTTCTGGAGCAGCAACTCGACGGTGGGGCAGGCTACGCCCTGGCGGTGAAGGAATACGTCGTGCTGTGTGCTGACTACCGGCAGGAGGAGACCGCCAAGCTTGCGCGGTCCTGGGGCCGGGTCATCCTCAGCGACGTCGGCCAGCGCAACGCCAATATCTTTGCCAGCGCACTGCCTCCCAACAGGGAAACCACCAGGCAGTCGCTTCTCCTCGTCAACTCGATCACAGGGACCGAAAAGTGAAGTCGACTGCTCTTGCCGCCGGAGATGACCCCAGCGCGGCAACCCGCCCCACGCCAGGCGGGAAGCCCGGACTTGTCCCCGACGCGCCGGCCCACAAACGCCTCTCCCCCGTTGGAATTTTCCTCAGGTTATTCGCCTTGTTTGCGGCGCTCATTTCACTCTGGGCCCTGGCAACTCCGTTGATGGCGTTCCCGGACGAACCGGCGCACACGATCAAGGCCGCAGCAGTGGTCCGCGGCCAGATCACCGTGCAGGAAGGGGCGTCGTTCGGCCACGGGGTGCACGTCAGGGTGCCGTCCTACATTGCGAACCTGGATGCCCAGGGGTGCTACAAGTACAGGCCCGACACCCCTGCCCGGTGCGCACCGGAAATCCCCGGTGACGACAACTTTGAGACCCTCGGCGTCACCACTGCAGGGACTTATAACCCGATGTACTACTGGCTCGTCGGGTTGCCGAGCCTGCTGTTCAGCGGCGCCCCTGCCCTGTACGGGATGCGCATTGTCAGCGCGCTCATGACGGCTGCCTTCTTCGCGGCCGGGTTTACGGCGCTCAGCCAACTCTCGAGGCCGCGCATGCCGGTCCTGATGGCGTGTATCGGCATGACACCGATGGTGCTGTTCCTGGGCTCGGGGATCAACCCCAATTCTTTGGAGGTTGCCGCAACGATGGCGGCCTTCTCCGGGTTTATCGTGCTTCTTGACAACGCTTCCCGGCCGGCGACAGTGCGGCCGGCGATTGTGACGGTTGTGGTGTCATCGGCGGTTCTGGCCAACACCCGACAGGTTTCCTTGGTCTGGCTGTTGTGCGTCCTGGTCGTTGGTCTCTTTTTCTTCAAGCGGACTGCAATCGCAACTGCCTTCCGGAGCAGGTACGTGCTCACAGCCGTTGCCGTCACCGTTCCACCTGTCCTGTTGGGCATCGCATGGATCCTCCTTATGCTCAATGCTCCTGCCTCGGCCGGAGTCGCGCCCATCGGCATTATCAATCCGATGCCGGGGGTCCGGCCAGACCAGGGATTCGTGACCATGCTGGACCGGTTTTTCAGTTTCTTCCCGCAGTACATTGGCGTAATGGGCTGGCTGGACAGCCGGCTGCCCGACGTCGTTCTCATGTTCTGGAACTTCCTGTTCGTGGCGGCGCTGCTGCTGCCACTTACCATGCGACCGCTCCGCCAGGCGGCGGGCTACTGGGTTGCCCTCGGAATGCTGCTTGTCGTCCCGGCCGTCCTGCAGGCCCAATTGATTAGCTCTATGGGGCTGATCTGGCAGGGCCGGTACAACCTGCCCATCGTGATGGTTGTCTTCATCTCTGTGGGCCTGGCGGCGCGGTCCCTGCCAATAAACGA
>JAODMA010000467.1 GCA_025464545.1 Arthrobacter sp.
CCGGCCAGCGTGCACCGGACACCCAGGCTGCGGCTCCATATGGAACAGCAGCACGACCATCAGGCGGCGCTGTTCGCGGGCAACGGCTACCGGGTAGTCCGCTACTACAGCGAAATGCACCGGCCCCTGGACCTCGGCTACCCCGCGGTCGAGCTGGACGAGGAGCTCGAGCTCGTCGCGTTCGGAGTGCACCTGCACGAGGCGGTGCGGCTGGCGCACAATGACGCCTTCCGGGACCACTGGGGCAGCGAGCCGCGCGACGAGGAGGGCTGGGGCTTCGTGGTGCACGATCCCCGGTCCCGGCCGGACCTGAGCGCCGTCGTCCTGGAGCGCTCCAGCGGTCGGGTTGCCGGCTACCAGCTGGCCAGCCACGACGCTGAGGGCGCAGTGTCCCGCGGTTTCAGCGAGGGCTACACGGATCTGCTCGGCGTGCGCCGGGAATTCCGCGGCCGGGGGATTGCGCAGGCGCTGCTGGCTGACGCCATGCGCCGCTTCGCCGCGGCCGGTATGGACAAGGCCTCGCTCGACGTCGATACGGAGAACCCCACCGGGGCCCTGGCGCTGTACACCAAGATGGGTTACGTCGCGGTCAACCGCAGCATGGCCTGGGACAAGGAACTGTAGCCGGCCGACGCACCGGCCGCCCACGCACGCTATCCAGCCACATCGTGAAGGTGATGGACGACGTCGTGCAGGAAGTACTGTGCGAAGGTCAGCACGGTGAACTCCGAACCGTTGCTGCGGGTGCCTTTGCGGTCCCAGTCTTCCTCCGGAACCGCGGCGAAGGACGCCGCAATCCGTTCGCCCGCGGCGGTCAGTTCGGCGCCCACCACGGCCGGATCGGCGCCGGCGTAGTCGTTCTCGACGGCCGCCTGGTCCTGGTCCCAGTTGTCGAAGCGCGCGTCATCGTCGGTCAGCATGAGGGACAGCCGCTGGTCGAACAGGAGAAAGACGTCCCTGACATGGCAGGCGTATTCCAGCGCTGACCAGGTGTCCTCATCGGGCCGGACCGTGGCGTCCGGACGCCCCAGGACAGCCCGCCACCGCGGGAGCATGCCGGTCACGGTCCCGGGCGCCGTCGCAGGGGTAGCCGTGGAGGCGTTGAATCCGCACTCCGGACAGGGGCGCTGCAACACCCAGGTCCAGTCCTTGGTGTCTGGGATGATAGGCATTCCCGCAGTCTATGGGCATTGCTCCCGGCCCGCCGAAAAAGTCAACGCGGTCAAGCCACCATCGAAGAGGGCAACATCCTGAGCCTCATCCACATGCCCTAGGCTGGTAGCCCGGAGATCGCCGACGGCAGTCTCAAGATCGCCGGGGGTTTTTAGCCCGCGGCCTGGATGACGTCCTCTTCGGCCCACGCCATGCTCGGACCGATCGCGTCGACCGCCTGCGAGAGCGGAATGCCGGAACCGTCCCGGCGGCCGTGCTCCCCGGGCAGGGAACGCGCCACGCCGGCCAGCGAGGACGCCTTCGCCGGGCCGTGCCCCGCCCAGGCAAGCAGCAGGGTGTCCTCGCCCTTCAGGAAGCGGTGCGCCCGGACTCCGGCCGTCGCGCGGCCCTTGGCCGGGTACTCGGCCAGCGCGGTGACTTTCGCCGCGCCCGGGGCGGTGCCCGGCAGGGCGCCGGTGGTTCCGGCGATGGTTACGACGACGGCGGCGCTGTCTTCCGGTGCGGCGGCGCCGAAGAACAGCACCTTGTCCCCGGCGGCCAGCTTGATCCCGGCCATGCCGCCCGCGGTCCGTCCCTGCGGACGGACCGCAGAGGCGGCGAAGCGCAGCAGCTGGGCCTGTTGCGTCAGGAAGACGAGGTCGACGTCGCCGGTCCCGGCGGGCGCAAGGCCCACCACCGTGTCCCTGCCCTTGAGGGCAATGACTTCCCAGTCCTCGCGGTTCAGCGGATAATCCGGCTGGACCCGCTTGACCACGCCCTGCGCGGTGCCGATCGCCAGCACTTCGTCCAGCGGCGCGAAGGCCACAAGCGATTCGCCCTTAAGCAAGGTGACGAAGTCCTTGGCCGGCACGCCGCCGGCCATGTTGGGGGTGCCCGAGGTCGGCGGCAGCACGGGCATGTCCATCACCTGGAGCCGCAGCATGCGGCCCTGGGAGGTGACGGCCGCGATTTCGCCGCGCGCGGAGGTCTTGACCACGGAGGTGAACACATCGTGCCGGGTCCGCGGGCCGGCCTCGGCCAGGCTGTCCTGGTTGGCGGTACGGGCGATCTGGCCTGAGGCGGTGAGGATTGCCCAGCACGGGTCGTCCGGGATCTCCAGCGCCAGCGGGGCGGCCTTGCCCTTTGCGCCGGGAGCGGCGGCCAACGCCGCGGCCACGGTGGGGGAGACGGCCTCGGACTCGAGCAGCACGGTACGGCGCGGGGTGCCGTACTTTCCGGCAATGTCGGCCAGCTCGGAGGACACCAGGGCGCGGAGCAGCTCACTGGAGCCGAGGATGGCCTCCAGCTCGGCGATTTCCCGGCGCAGCTCGTCCTGCTCTTTTTCCAGCTCGATCCGGGAGTATTTGGTCAGCTGGCGGAGCCGCAGCTCCAGGATGTAGTTGGCCTGGATCTCGGTGAGGTCATAGATGGACATCAGCCGGGTCCTGGCAGCCGCCGCCTCGTCGGAGGACCGGATGATCTGGATGACCTCGTCGATGTCCACGATCGCGATGAGGAGGCCCTCCACCAGGTGCAGGCGGTCCTTCTTCTTGCCAAGGCGGAAGGCGGTGCGGCGGCGCACCACGTTGATACGGTGGTCCACGTAGACCGAAAGCAGCTGCAGCAGGCCCAGGGTCTGCGGCTGGCCGTCGACCAGCGTGACGTTGTTGATGCCGAAGGAATCCTCCATCGGCGTGTAGCGGTACAGCTGCTGCAGCACGGCGTTCGGGTTGAAGCCGTTCTTCAGCTCGATCACCAGCCGCAGTCCGTGCTTGCGGTCCGTGAGGTCCACGATGTCGCTGATGCCGGTCAGCTTCTTGCCGTTGACGGCGTCCTTGATCTTTTCGATCACCTTTTCCGGGCCCACCATGTACGGCAGTTCCGTAACCACGAGGCCGGTCCGGCGGGCCGAGAGCTGCTCGACTTCCACCTTGGCCCGGGTCTTGAACGAACCGCGGCCCGTGGCGTAGGCATCGCGGATGCCGTCCAGTCCCACGATCCGGCCGCCCGTGGGCAGGTCCGGTCCGGGAACGAACTTCATGATGTCCTCGAGCGTGGCGTCCGGGTTGTCGATCAGGTGCCGGGCGGCGGCAATGACTTCCATCAGGTTGTGCGGGGCCATGTTCGTGGCCATGCCGACGGCGATGCCGGTGGCACCGTTGACCAGCAGGTTGGGGAACGCCGCCGGCAGGACATCCGGCTGGGTCAGCTGGTTGTCGTAGTTCGGGACGAAATCCACCACATCTTCATCGAGGTGGTCCGTGAGCGTCAGCGCGGCGGCCGCAAGCCGGGCCTCGGTGTAACGCGGTGCCGCCGGGCCGTCGTCGAGCGAGCCGAAGTTGCCGTGCCCGTCGATCAGCGGCAGCCGCAGCGAAAAGTCCTGCGCCATGCGCACCAGGGCGTCGTAGATGGCGGTGTCGCCGTGCGGATGCAGCTTGCCCATGACCTCCCCGACGACGCGGGCGCTCTTGACGTGGCCGCGGTCCGGGCGGAGGCCCATGTCGCTCATCATGTAGAGGATGCGCCGTTGAACCGGCTTCAGGCCATCACGGGCATCAGGCAGCGCCCTGGAATAAATGACTGAATAGGCGTACTCGAGGAACGAGCCTTCCATCTCGGAAGTGACGTCGATATCGACGATATTCTCCACGAAATTTCCTGCGGAATCGTTGCTGGCTTCCCCTGCCGGGGGCGTTGTTTGGCGGCGTGCCATAAGGCTGGTGGGTCCTTCTGAGGGGTGCTGAACGTGTGCTGCGTAAGTTTATGACTAGGCTAAGCCTATGGTGGATCAGCCCGCGGGCGGCGTATATCCGGAATATTGGGAAGCCGATGTTGTCCTGCGCGACGGCGGAACCGCCCATCCTCGCCCAATCCACCCCACCGATGCCGACGCCGTGCAGGCGTTCCACGGAGGCCAGTCGCAGAAGTCCATCTACATGCGCTTCTTCGCGTTCAAGTCCAGACTTTCCAGCAAGGAACTCAAGCGGTTCACCGAAGTGGATTACCGGGACCGCGTGGCCCTCGTGATTACGATCGGCGGGGAGATCATGGGCATCGGGCGCTACGACCGGCTGGACGACCCGGCGGAGGCCGAAGTGGCCTTCAACATCGCCGACGCCCACCAGGGCCGCGGCATCGGGTCGATCCTGCTGGAACACCTCGCAGCGGCCGCACGCGAAAACGGGATCCGCCGGTTCAGCGCCGAGGTGCTCCCGGAGAACCGCAAAATGCTGATGGTGTTCTCGGACGCCGGCTACGACGTCAAGCGCCATTTCGACGACGGCGTGGTCAGCCTCGAGTTCAACATCGACCCCACCGACAAGTCCCGAGCCGTGATGGAATCCC
The DNA here is from genome assembly GCA_025464545.1 of Arthrobacter sp. Taxonomy (GTDB): domain Bacteria; phylum Actinomycetota; class Actinomycetes; order Actinomycetales; family Micrococcaceae; genus Arthrobacter. The sequence continues at coordinate 4,498 of JAODMA010000467.1, forward strand.
GTGAGCACCGGGCCGAGGCGCGAAGCATCCAGGAACTGCTCGCCCCATCGTCCGTGGCGGTCATCGGGGCCAGCCGCAAATGGGGCAAAGTGGGCTACCAGCTGCTCGAACACATCATCGAGGGCGGGTTCACCGGTCCGGTCTCCGCCATCAACCCGGAGGCCCTGGAGCTCGCCGGGATGCTTTCCTTCGCCAGGCTTTCCGAGGTCCCGGGCCCGGTCAAGCTCGCCATTGTCGCTGTCCCGTACGACGAGGTGCCGAAGGTGGTGGAGGAATGCGGCGCCGCCGGGGTAAAGGGGATCGTGGTGGCCACCGCCGGCTTCGCGGACGACGGCGAACGCGGCCTGACCCGGCAGCGCGAGCTGGTCCGCCAGGCCCGCGCCAACGGAATGCGGGTAATCGGACCGGCCTCGCTGGGCATCGTCAACACCAACCCGGCCGTCTCGCTCAACGCCTCTATGGCGCCGTCGCTTGCGCGCCGCGGGGGACTGGGGCTTTTCAGCCAGTCTGCCGCCATCGGCGTCGCGCTCTACGCCGCCTCCAGCCGCCGCCGGGTGGGCATCTCCACCTTCCTCTCGGCCGGGAACCGCGCGGATGTCTCCGGTAACGACATGATGCAGTTCTGGGAGGACGACGCCGACACCACGGCGGTAGGCCTCTACCTCGAATCCATCGGCAACCCGCGGAAGTTCTCCCGGCTGGCGAGGCGGCTGGCGCGGACCAAACCCGTGATCGTGGCCAAGTCCGACGCGATGGGACTGGACCTGCCTCCCGGCCACGCCGTGCGGACCACACTGGCGCCCTCCGAAGCGGTCGACGCCATGATGCGGCAGGCCGGCGTGATCCGCGTGGAGACGATCGAGCAGTTGATGGACGTCGCCCAGATCGTCTCGAGCCAGCCGCTGCCCAGCGGGTCCGGCCTTGCCGTCTTCAGTAACTCCCGCGCCCTCGGGAAGGTGGTAGCGGACAGTGCCGCCGGCCAGGGACTCGGGGTGGAACGCATCGTAACCGACGTCGACCTGGACGCCGGCATGTCCCTGGCGCTGCCGGCACTGCGCCGGAGCCTGACGGAAACGCTCACAATCAGTACCGTTCACGCCGTCGTGGTGGCGCTGCTGCCGGCGCACGGCCTGACCGTGGAGAAGATCGCCGGGGTGCTCGCCGAATGTTCGGTGGCCGCGGGAAAGCCGGTGGTCGCCGCCTTCAGCGGCATCCTTGATCCCTCCGTCTACGTGGAGGGGATGGTCGGTTCCGGTGCTCCGGAGCCGGCCGCCGGGGCCAGCGGCGGCGCGGGCGGGCCGGCCGGCGGGGCCGCAGTGCCGTGTTATTCCAACCCCGGCGCCGCCGTCGCGGCTCTCGGCGCCGTCGTCCGCTACGCCCAGTGGCTGAACCGGGATCAGGGACTCTTCGTGGAACCCGGCGGCTGCGACCCGGAGGGGACGCACGCGGAGCTGGAAGAGCTGCTCCGCGGCGTGGGCGGTGAGCAGTTGCTCACGCTGGACCAGGCGGGCGCCGCCAGGCTCCTGGGGCATTACGGCATCCGGGTGGTGCCCTCCGAAGGCTTCGAGACGGAGGAGGAGGCTGTCGCCGCGGCGGACCGGCTCGGCTGGCCCGTGGCCTTGAAGACCACCGACCCCGCCCTCCGGCACCGCCTGGATCTCGGCGGGGTGCGGCTGGACATCCAGGACGCGGCGTCGCTGCGGCTGAACGTGCGGCAGATGCGCAGGTCGCTGGAACGCTACGGCTCTCCCTCGCTGGAAGTGCAGACCATGGTGCCGGTCGGTCAGGCCTGCACCTTCCGCGCCATCGAAGACCCGTTGCTCGGCCCGGTGATTTCCTTCGGCCTGGCCGGGGATGCCGTGAACCTGCTCGACGACTGGGCCCACCGCGTCCCGCCGCTGTCAGGTTCCGACGTCCACGACTTCATCCGGGCTCCGCGTGCCTCGCGGAAGCTCTTCGGCTACCAGGGGCTGCCGCCCGTGGACGTTCCCGCCCTCGAGGATCTGGCCGTGCGGCTCACCCGGCTGAAGGACAACCATCCGGAGATCGCCCTCGTGGAGTTCAACCCGGTCCTGGCCGGACCCGACGGTGCCTCGATCCTCTCGGCCGACGTGCGTGTGGCGAATGCGGCGCAGCGCACCGACAGTGCGCGCCGGGCGATGCGCAGCTGAGCTGAGCACTAACGGCGTGGAATGGCGCGGTTAGCATGTCCCCAGCCGATCTGTGAAAATGGAGACCATGAGCTCCCAGCCTCCGACACCCCATTCCCCGGCGCCCGTCTCCGGACATCAGGGTCCGCAGCACCACGGCCTGCATGACCACGGTGCGCAGGGTCAAAGCCTGGAGGGCGCCCTCCAGCAGGCCGGTTTCTACCCGCGGCTCGTGGCCGACGTGGTCGCCGACGCCCTGGACGGCCGCGACTGCGTGGCCCACCTCGTCCATCTCGAAACACATTTCGACAGGGCCGAAGTCCGGCGCCACATCACCGTGCTGGTGCTGACCGAGGACATGCTCGTCATCACCCACGTGGATGACCAGCAACTCGACGAGGCTGGCGAACAGACTGTTGCCCAGGTCTCCACGGAGTCCGTCCCGGTGACACAGATCCGCTCGGTGGTGCTCAGCTACGTCTACGCCCAGCCGCAGGACTACAAGTCCTCGGACCCCGTCCGCGAGCTGACCCTCGCCATCGCCTGGTCCGGCGGGCAGCGCCTCGACATGGGCCCGGCCAGCTGCGGCGATCCCCAGTGCGAAGCGGACCACGGCTACAGCGGAACCATCGCCCAGGAAGACATCGTGCTCCGGATCAGTGCCGAAGCCGACGGGCTGCAGGCCGTCCAGGATGCCAAGCTTTTCGCCCGCGCCCTGCGGGCGGTCAATACCGGATCCTCGGCCCCGGCGCCACACACCGGCCCCGGCCTGCCGCCGCGCGCCCGCATGGGGGTCTTCGGAAACCGCCTCAGCCGCGGCCACCAGCGCTGAGATGGCGACGGTCCGCGCTCCCGAGCCGTTCCCGGTGACTTCGGCACCATCCGGCTCCGGCCCCCTGCCTACGTTGTTGCCTGCCGCGCCGGCGTTCGGCCACCGCTCCGTCGCGGAAGTGCTCAGCAGCGCCGCGGCCAGCATCGGCGTCCCGGGGTTCGAAAACCGGCTGGGCCTGCCCGCGGGCCAACGGATCTGCGTGGTGCTCGCCGACGGGCTGGGCCGGAACATGCTGAAGCAGAAGTCGGCCCATACCCCCTTCCTGCGCTCCATTCTGCAAGCAGGCCAGGGCCAGGTACCGGTGTCTCTGGATTCCGCATTTCCTTCCACCACCGCGGCCTCGCTGGCCAGTTTCGGCACGGGACTTGCCGCGGGGCAGCACGGCATGGTGGGCTACGACGTGCTGGACCCGGACCAGGACCGCGTGGTCAACATGCTCGGCAACTGGGACGCCGGGGTGGACCCCCAGCTATGGCAGCCGTTCCCGACCATCTTCGAGCGCGCCGCGGAGCACGTGGACGTTACCACCGTGAGTCTGCCGCAGTTCAGCAACTCTCCCATGACCCAGGCCGCGCTTCGGGGCGGCCGGTACGTGACGGCGACGACCTCGCACGCCAGGACCGCCGCAGCCGCCGAAGCCATGGCCGGCGCCGCGGGGTCGCTGATGTACTTCTACGTCAATGAGCTGGACAAGGCCGGTCACCGGCACGGCTGCCAGTCGCCCCAGTGGGAGCACCAGCTCGAGGAACTTGACGCTACCGTGCGGAGGCTGGGCTCCACGCTTCCGGCGGGCACAACGGTGTTGCTCACAGCCGACCACGGCATGCTTGACGTACCGGAATCCCAGCGGATCGACTATTCCGCGGAGCCGGCCCTCATCGCGGGCGTCCGGCACACAGCGGGGGAGCCGCGCATGGTCCACCTATACCTGGAAGACGGTGCGGGCGAAGCCGGCCGCACCCGGCTGCTGGAAGCGTGGCGTGCCCGCTTCGGTGACAGGATCTGGGCTTTCACCCGCGAAGAAGCCATCGCCGCCGGGCTCTTCGGCGAGGTCCGGGCCGACGTCGGACCCCGGATCGGCGACATCATGATTGCCGCCCGGGACGCGCTGGCCCTCTATGACACCCGGCGGGTGCGCTCGACGGCCATGGAGGTTGTGGGCCAGCACGGATCCCTGACCAAGGCCGAACGCGAGGTCCCGCTGCTGTGCTTCCAGGCCGACGGATCCAAGGCCCCGCGCCGCTGAGCCCCGGCCGCAGACTCGCCCCTAGCGGCGGCTTCCCGCAGCGCGCCGCTGTTGTTCGTTGCGGCTAGTCCCCGCGGGTACCGAAGACTATGTCGTCCCAGCTGGGGATGCTTGAGCGCTTGGGTTTGGCGGGCTGACGCTCCGGCTGCTCTGACTCATGGTCCGTCCGGGCCCCCGCAGCAGCGTCGCGCTGCTGGCGGCGCGGGCTTCCGCCGCCGAGGAGTTCGTCCAGGCCTTTGCTCGGGGTGGGACCCTGCTGGCCGGTCGGACGGAGCTGGGACGCTGCAAGGGTGATCTCCCGGGTTTCCGTGCTCACGCCGTCATGCAGTTTGAGGGCGTCATCCTCCGCGTCGTCCTGCGCGGGGGCCAGGGTGAGGCGGGACATAATGGAGGGCCGCCCATCGCGGCGGCGTACCCAGCTGTCCGCGCCGGGCTGTTCTTCCGCTTCCGCCGGTGCCTCCGGGCGGTCCGGTGCCGGGGCCGCGGGCGGCTCCCCGGCTGAATCCGCTTCCGGTTCGGCAGTGGATTCGGTAAGAACTTCGGCCGAGACCTCGGACGGCCGGGGGTGCGCCGCCGGGACCCCATTGGTCAGGAGCAGGGCGAGGGCGTCGTCGGCGTCTTCGTCCAGGCCGAGGCGCTGGCCCCGGCGGGAACGCAGCATGTCGAGCAGTCCGTCCGCTTCCGGGTTCTGCTGCAGCTGCAGCTGCTGGATAACGTTGTGTTGGGCCGTCGCCGTCCGGGCCGCAGCGTCGGCGTCGGTCTCAAAGTCGAAGGGGCGGTCCGAAACGGCCGAGAGCCGGCGCGCCGGCACAGGCCCGTCGAGTGGTTCCAGTTCGCTGAGCTGCTGCGCCCAGCGGTTGGCGTTTTGCAGGGATCTTCGGGCGGGGTTGAAGGTCCACCTCGCCGGTGGCTCTTCACCGATGCCAGGATGGCCAGGCTTCTGTTCGAAGCGGGCCACCACGTTCCAGCTGCCGTCCGGGCGGCGCCAGGAGTCCCATTCAACAGTCGAGGGGTCGATCCCGTGCGCCGAGAGGCGGTGCGCCACCATGTCACTTAGGGATGCCGGGTTGTCGCCGAACACCGAGCGGTACACGTCCTGGCCCGGGGCAGGGGACGCGACCTCCACCTTGCGGGCCTGTTGGGCGATGTACTCACGCTCGGCCAGCACGGGACCTTCGTACCGCTGGACTTTGGCGAGCGGAATGCCCGATAGCTCCGCAACCTCCGCCGCCGTCGCACCGTTGCGGATCCGCGTCTGGATATCGCGCGGGGACATCGCAATTGGAGTGGCCGTCGCGCCGGCGTCGGCCCTGGCCGTCGTCCGGCTGGCTGCCACCCGAAGTGCTTCATCGATTGGCAGCTGGAACATCTCGCCGCCGGCGCCGCTCAACAGGAGATGCTTCCCGTCGTCGTGGACGCCTACAAGCCGTAGACCCTGCATACAAATCCTCCACCCTGGCATTACTAACAATCGAAACTCTGCCACCCGCAGCGCCAATTTCGGGTGAGGACGGAGGGCGCGCCGCGAATTTCCGCGACTTTTCAACGCATTTCTGCCGCTCAGGCGTGATAGGCCCAGCCCCGGACCGGCCGCCTATGGCTTTCACCAGACGCTTAAGCAAAAATGACCCGACATCGGGCACAAAAACCGCGTGCCCGGCGTTGACAACGGAGAACCGGACCCGGGGGTCCCGGGCCACCAGCCCGAAGGACCAAGCGGGGGCACGGCGAACCAATCGAACCAGCGGAGTGTGAGCAACAACTAATGGCGACAGACTACGATGCGCCACGCAAGTCCGAGGAGGACCTCAACGAGGACTCAATCGAGGAACTGAAAACGCGGCGTACGGACAAGCCTTCCGCGGTCGTGGATGAAGATGAAACCGCACTGGCCGAAGGCTACGAACTTCCCGGGGCCGACCTTTCCGGAGAAGAACTCCTGGTGCGGGTCATGCCGGCCCAGGCGGACGAATTCACCTGTGCCTCCTGCTTCCTCGTCCGCCACCGTTCACAGATCGCCCGTGAAAAGGATGGGCTCAAGTACTGCAAGGACTGCGAGGGCTAGGCTGCGAAGGCTAGGAAGAACGGCCGCGAAGCATCAGTTCCGGGACTGCAGCGCGGCGAGCAACTGATCCGGGTGCCGGGTGGACGTCAACCAGTACGGGGTCCGGTCCGAGGGGTCGGTGATCTCAATCCGGACCACCGGATCAATCCAGCCCCGGAAGCACATAAACGCAAGTCCATTGAGCCGGGGGCCGCGCTCCGCCGTCGCTTCCTTTCCGCGGAAGGCCTCCGCAACACCGAGGAAGCGGCGTTCGATCGTTGCCCGCCCGACGCGCAACGTGGACCCGGTAACAGTAATCACGGGCGTCGACAGGACGAGCAGGACGGCGATGACGAGGAACAGTACGACGGCGGCCGTAATGCCGGCGGCAAGGCTGATGGGCGCAAAAACGAGGATCCCGGCGCCGGACAGTCCTGCCGCCACCAGCCAGATCCAGACATTGGGCCAGAGCTTCTCGTTATAGAGCACGGCGGTGTCACTGGGGGTGTTGGGGGCAGGCACAGCTGCACTGGATTCGGGCATGAGCCCAGCTTTTCACTTTTCCCGG
>JAODMA010000135.1 GCA_025464545.1 Arthrobacter sp.
GCGGCGACCACCTTCGGTCCGTCGTGGACCGGAGCCGCGACGGACATCAGGCCCAGCTCGAGTTCCTGGTTCAGCAGGCACCAGCCCTGCGCACGGACGGCGGCCAGCTCGGCCCGCAGCTCCTCACGGCTGGCGATCGCCCGGGGGGTCAGCGGGCGGATGTCGGCAACGGCGAGGTATTGCTCCAGCTCGGCGGCCGGGAGCCCCGCGAGCAGGACCCGGCCCATGGATGTCGCGTAGGCGGGAAAGCGCGTTCCCACGGTGATGCCGACCGTCATGATCCGACGGGTGGCGACCCGGGCCACATACGCGATATCCGTCCCCTCCAGCACTGCTGCGGAGGTTGACTCGCCCAGCTGAAGCGATAGTTCCTCGAGGTGCGGCTGCGCGAGCTGCGGCAGGGACAGCCCGGAGAGGTAGGCGTAGCCCAGCTGCAGCACTTTGGCCGTCAGCGCGAAGATCTTCCCGTCGGTGCGGACGTACCCCAGTTCAACGAGGGTGTACAGAAAACGCCGGGCTGTGGCACGGGTCAGGTCCGTCCTGGCTGCCACCTCTGTCAGCGTCATCTTCGGGTGGTCGGTGTCGAAGGCACGGATCACCGCCAGCCCGCGCGCCAGCGACTGCACATATTGGTCGCTGGCCGCGGGCGCAGCACCGCTTCGGGTGCCGCTTGCTGCCTCAATCATTTCTGCCCCTCATGGTCTGCCAAACACTTTATACGCGGGACAGTTGTGCGCTCAGCTTCCGACGGCGGCGGCGGCCTTGAGTGGCACCGGCACCATCGCCTGCAGCTCCGCGAGGGTGCAGCCGAACGTTTCGCGGACCTGGACGCCGTCGGGCCCGGTGAGGAACACCGCCTTATCCGTGTACACGCGGGTCACGCAACCGATCCCGGTCAGCGGGTAGGTGCACGTCTCGACCAGCTTGGAGACGCCCTCGCGGGTCAGCAGGGTCATCATCACGAACACGTCCTTGGCGCCGGTGGCGAGGTCCATGGCGCCGCCGACGGCAGGAATGGCATCCGGCGCGCCGGTGTGCCAGTTGGCGAGGTCGCCGGTGGCGGAGACCTGAAAGGCGCCCAGGACGCAGATGTCCAGGTGACCGCCACGCATGATCGCGAAGGAGTCGGCGTGGTGGAAGTAGGACGCCCCGGGCAGTTCAGTCACCGGGATTTTGCCGGCGTTGATGAGGTCGCCGTCGATCTGTTCCCCGGTGGCTTCCGGGCCCATGCCGAGCATGCCGTTTTCGGTATGGAGCGTGATGTTCTGCTCCGGCTCGAGGTAGTTGGAGACGAGGGTGGGCTGGCCGATCCCGAGGTTCACGAACGAGCCCGGTTTGATGTCCCGGGCCACCAGCCGGGCGAGGTCGTCGCGGCCGAGCGGCTTGTCGCTGCTCTGGATCGGGCCCCGAAGTTCCGTCTGGTTACTGGACTGCACGCTCATCTCAGGCCACCTTCACAATGCTGTTGACGTAAATTCCGGGGGTCACGATGATCTCCGGGTCGAGGCAGCCGGTGGGGACGATCTCGGACACCTGGACCACGGTGTGCTTGGCCGCGGCGGCCATGATCGGACCGAAGTTCCGGGCGGTCTTGCGGTAGACGAGGTTTCCCTTGCCGTCGGCCTTGAGCGCCTTGATGAGGGCGACATCGGCGTGGATGGGGGTTTCGAAGACCTGGCCGCGGCCGTCCAGGATCCGGGTCTCCTTGCCCTCGGCCAGCATGGTCCCGTAGCCGGTGGGGGTGAAGAACCCGCCGATCCCGGCGCCGGCGGCACGGATCCGCTCCGCCAGGTTGCCCTGCGGCACGAGTTCGAGCTCGATCTCGCCGGCCCGGAACCTGGTGTCGAAGTGCCACGAGTCGGACTGCCGCGGGAAGGAGCAGATCATCTTCTTCACCCGGCCTTCCTTGATCAGCAGTGCCAGGCCCTGGTCGCCCTGGCCGGCGTTGTTGTTCACCACGGTCAGGTCCGTCGCGCCGCAGTCCATCAGCGCGTCGATGAGTTCGAACGGCTGCCCGGCGTTGCCGAATCCGCCGATCATGACGGTGGATCCGTCCTTGATCCCGGCGACGGCCTCGCCGACGCTTTCTACGAAGTTCAACATGTCCTAGCCCTTCATTGCAGCTGTTTTTGCCGGTACGGCGGAGACGTTTTCGAGGACCACGGCGAGGCCCTGCCCGACGCCGATGCAGATCGCGGCGACGCCCCAGCGCTCACCGGAGGCCTGCAGGCTGCGGGCCAGGGTACCGAGGATGCGCCCGCCGGAGGCGCCCAGCGGGTGGCCCATGGCGATGGCGCCGCCGTGCCGGTTCACGAGGGACGGGTCGATCCCCCACGCGTTGATGCAGGCCAGCGACTGCGCGGCGAAGGCCTCGTTAAGCTCGACGGCACCCACCTCGTCCCAGCCGATGCCGGCCTTGGCGAGGGCCTTGTTCGCGGCCTCGACCGGGGCGTAGCCGAAGAACTGGGGATCGTTGGCGTGCGCGCCGCGGCCGGCGATACGGGCCAGCGGCTCCATGCCGAGCAGCCCGGCGGCGTTCTCGCTGCCGAGCCAGGCGGCGGAGGCCCCGTCGGACAGCGGGGACGCGTTCCCCGCGGTGACGGTGCCGTTCTCCGTGCGGAACACGGTTTTCAGACTGGCCAGCTTCTCGGCCGAGGACCCGGCACGGATGCCCTCGTCCCGGACCAGTTCGGTGCCGCGCACGACGGTGACGAGGTTGTCGTAGAAGCCCTCGTCCCAGGCCGCGGCGGCGAGGTTGTGCGAGTTGGCGGAGAACTCGTCCTGCGCCTCACGGGTCACCCCGTATTTTTCGCGGAGCCGTTCGGTGGCCTCGCCCAGCGAGATGGTCCACTCCGCTGGCATGGCCTTGTTGACCAGCCGCCAGCCCAGCGTGGTGGAGGCCAGGGTCAGGTCGCCGGCCGGGTAGGGCTTCTCGGTCTTGGGCAGCACCCACGGGGCGCGGGACATGGATTCAACCCCGCCGATCAGCATCAGCTCCGCGTCGCCGGTGTTGATCTGGCGGGAGGCGATGATGGCGGCGTCCAGGGAGGAGCCGCAGAGCCGGTTAACCGTGGTGCCGGGGATGGAGACCGGCAGCCCGGCGAGCAGCGTGCCCATCCGGGCGACGTTGCGGTTCTCCTCACCGGCTCCGTTGGCGTTGCCGAACACCACCTCGTCAATCCGCTCGACGTCGAGGTCCGGGGCGCGCTTGACGATCTCGCCGATCACGTGGGCGGCAAGGTCGTCCGGCCGGACGCCGGCGAGGCCGCCGCCGAACTTACCGAACGGGGTGCGCACGGCGTCGTACACAAAAGCCTGGTTCATGGTGCTCCTCTAAGTCCGTGTGGGCCCAACTAGGTCGCAGTTGAGGCCGTTATTTCGCGGGAATGACGGCCTTAACTGCTAGCTAGTTGGGTGGGGTGGGGGTCTCGTGCGTGGGCGCGGCGTCCATGTCTTCGAACACCTGCTGGGCGGTCTTGAAGGCGGTGTTGGCGGAGGGCACCCCGCAGTAGATGGCCGTCTGCAGCAGGATTTCCTTGATTTCGTCCCGGCTCAGGCCGTTGGTGGTGGCGGCACGGATGTGCATCGCCAGTTCTTCCCAGTGTCCGTGGGCCACCATGGCGGTGATGGTGACGGCGGACCGCATCTGCCGGGTCAGGCCGGGCCGGGTCCAGATCCCGCCCCAGGCGATCCGGGTGATCATGTCCTGGAAGTCTTCGGTGAAGGAATCCTTCGCGGCGTTGGCGCGGTCCACGTGCGCGGCGCCAAGCACTTCGCGGCGGACCGCCATGCCACCGTCATAGATTTCCTTGCTGGTGGCCTCCGGCTGGACTGCGCCGTTCCGCTCCGGGCCGGTCATTTTTCGGTTCCGCGGGACTCGGTCCAGGTGATGAGGCTCCGTAGCAGCTCGGTGACGTGGGCTGGTGCCTCGAACGGAGCCAGGTGAGCCACGCCTCCGAGTGTGACGGCACTCGCGGTGCCGCCGCCGGCGGTGATGCCCGCGGCGACCTCCTCGGCGAAGGACGGCGGCGCTACAGTGTCCTCCGCGCCCGCTACGGCCTGGGTGGGGACCCGGATGCTGCCGAGTTCGGCCCGGACGTCGAAGTCGGCCAGCGCTTCGCAGCAGAAGGCATAGCTGAAGCGGTCCGCGTCGCGCAGGGCGTGCAGCAGGCGGCTGCTGCGCTCGGGCTCGCGTTCCATAAAGCCCGGCCCGAACCAGCGCTGCGCCGAGCCCTGGATCATCACCGGCGTGCCCTGGGCACGCACGGTTTCTGCGCGTTCCAGCCAGCCCTCGGGGGTGCCGAGCTTCGCTCCGGAGCACTGCACGGAGAGGCTCTTGAGCCGTTCGCCGTGCTTGATGCCCAGCTGCAGTCCGGTGGCACCGCCCAGGGAAACACCGGCGTAGTGGAAGCGCGCACCGGGCGCGATCGAATCGACCAGCTCGACGACGGCGTCGGCCAGTTCGGCGACGCTGAATGGTTCCGCGGCGGCGGGCGAGATGCCGTGGCCGGGCAGGTCCCAGGCGACGACGTCGACGTCGTCCGCCAGCAGCCCTCCCGCCTGCGTCCACAGGAACGTGGAGGTGCCCAGCGACGGGCCGACAACCACGAGGGGCTTGTCGCCGAGGGGGCGCGGGGGCGAGAGCAATACTGCCTTGACTGTTGGTCTAGCCACTGGAGGCTCCGTTCGGGTCGGGGATCGTTGAGGCGTCGGGGGTGCCGGCCGCGGGGCGGGCGTACTCGGGATAGGCCGCGAGGAGGCGGCGGGAGATTTCGGCGGCCTGGCCGAGGTAGTTGGCGGGGTCCAGCAGTTCCTCGAGCCGGGCGTCGGAGAGCTGCTCGGCCGGGAGGGCCGCGCGGAGCAGCCGTCGGTAGGTGGCCGCCTGTTCCCGGGCCGGGGCTTGGAGCGTCTGGTCCACCACGGCCTGCAGCTGCTGTTGGCCGTCGGTGTTCTTGCCCTCGCCCTTGCCGGGCAGCAGTGGTGCGACGGCGGCCGTGACGGCTTCGCTGAGCAGCAGCGGGCCGGAGAGCTCGAGGTTGCGGCGCATGGCCTCGGGGAAGACCTGGAGGCCTTCGCTGAGTTCGCGGAGCTGCCCGGCTGCACCCAGGGTGAGGCGGAGCAGCCGGCGAAGGGCCGGCCATTCGCTGTGCCAGGCACCGTCGGGGCGTTCGTCGTTGAAGTTGGCGGCGGCCAGGTGCAGCTGGGCTGCCTGCCCGGGGGCCTGCAGGGCGGCGCTGCGGATGAGCACGGAGAGCACCGGGTTTTGTTTCTGCGGCATGGCCGAGGATCCTCCCCGGCCGGCGGCGCGCGGCTCGGCAAGCTCGGCGACTTCCGGGCGGCTCAGGAACAGCACGTCGGCAGCGACCTTGCCGGCGGCGTCGGTCACGGCGGCCAGGGCATCGCCCAGCGCGGTGACGGCGAGCCGGTTCGTGTGCCACGGCGCGGGGACGGGCGCGAGGCCCAGCCCGGCGGCCAGACGGTCCGAAAGGTCGAAGGGCGTGACTGCCGCGCCGGCGGTCAGCACGGTGCCGGCGGCGAGGGTGCCGGCGGCTCCCCCGGTCTGCACCGGCAGGTCGAGAGTTTCCAGCCGGCGCGCGGCGGCGGCCAGCCCGGCGAACCACTGCGCGGCCTTGAGGCCGAAGGTGAACGGCAGCGAGTGCTGGGTCAGGCTGCGGCCCACGCAGAGCGTGTGGGCGTGCCGTTCCGCGAGGCCGGACAGCGCCGCGGACGTTGCGGTCAGCTCGCCCAGCAGGCCACGGACGGCGTCCCGGGCCAGCAGCATGAGGGCCGAGTCGAGCACATCCTGGCTGGTCAGCGAGGTGTGGACGGCGCGGACGGCGCCGATTCCGGCCGTGTCCAGCGCCCTGACCTGCGCGCGGAGATCGGCCAGCAGAGGGATCACCGGGTTGGCGCCGCCCTGGGCGCGCACGGCGATGTCCGCGAGGTCGTAGCGGCTCACGTCCGCCGCTGCTGCCACCACCGTGGCCGAGCCGGCCGGCGCCAGGCCTGTTTCTTCCAGGACCGCGGCCCACGCGGCCTCGACCCGGAGGATGGCGGCGAGCACCGCCCGGTCCCCGGTCAGCGCCGCTACCGCGGGCGACGCCGACACGGGACTCAGCAGGCCGAAATCGCCGTGCAGGCCGGCGTCGCCGCCGGTATCAAGAGAGGTCACTTGGAGGCGCCCTCGAAGTCAAGGAACACGGTCTCGTCCTCGCCCTGGAGCCGGAGGTCCCAGGTGAGGCCGCCGTCAGCGTCCCGTCGCGCGATCAGCGTCTTGCGGCGTTCCGGCGCGAGGGAGGACAGCAGCGGATCCGCGGCCAGCGCCTCCTCGTTTTCGGGCAGGTAAATCCGGGTGAAGAGCCGGTTCATCAGGCCTCGGGCGAAGACGGCAACGGCGATGAACGGCGCGGCGCCCTCCTCCGTGGGGCCCGGGTTGACGGTCGTGAAGGTGAAGACGCCGGTGTTGCCCACCGCGCTGCGGCCGAAGCCGGTGAAGGTGTAGCCGTCCCGGACAAGCGAACCGGTGCGCTGCGGGACCCGGCCGTCCGCGTCCGCTTGCCAGATCTCCAGGATCGCGTCCGGGATCGGATGTCCGGCGCCATCATAGACGGTGCCTTGGAGCCGGATGGAGCCCGGCGAACCCGGGGCCAGCAGCTCGCGGTCCTTGGCGTAGGGGAGGGCGTAGCCGTAGAACGGCCCGACAGTCTGTCCGGGGGTGGGGGTGAGCTTGGTGGGGGTTGTCATGATGGGCCTATTCATTCTCGTCGCCTGCTGCGCCTAGTGCCTCGTTCTCCGTCCAGGTCCGCTTCGACCCGGTGAGGACGATGTCCCAGTTGTACGCCAGCGCCCACTCCGGTTTGGTCTGCTCGTGGTTGTAGGTCGCCACGAGCCGGTCCCGGGCGTCCTGGTCCACGATCGACTGGTAGATCGGGTCCAGCGGGAAGAGCTGGTCTCCGGGGAAGTACATCTGGGTGACAATCCGCTGGGTGAATTCCTGGCCGAACAGGGAGAAGTGGATGTGGGCCGGTCGCCAGGCGTTGAGGTGGTTCTTCCACGGGTAGGCGCCGGGCTTGATCGTGGTGAAGCTGTAGGAGCCGTCCGCACCGGTGATGCAGCGGCCGACGCCGGTGAAGTTGGGGTCGATCGGAGCCGGGTGCTGGTCCCGCTTGTGGATGTAACGGCCGGAGGAGTTGGCCTGCCAGATCTCGACGAGCTGCCCGGCCACGGGCCGGCCGTCGCCGTCGAGCACCCGGCCGGAGACGACGATGCGTTCACCCTGGGGTTCCCCGTTGTGCGCGATGGTGAGGTCCGATTCCAGCGCGTGCACGTCCATATGCCCGAACGCCGGCGAGTAGAGCTCGATGGTCTCCGGGTCCGCGTGGTGCAGGTCCTTCGTCGGGTGGCGCAGGACGCTGCTGCGGTAGGGCGCGTAGTCCAGCCGGGGCTGGACCTCGGCCGGGGCGCCGTTCCTGACGGCCTGCGCGTAGGCCTCGCCGAGGGCGTGCATCTCGGCACTGAGATCCGCCTGCGACTCGGCGGCAGCGTCCAGCGGAGCATGCGTCCTTGGTGCGGCCTCGGTGGCTTGATCGGACGTGTCCCCGCTGAGCGGGTCCGCTTTGTAGATCTCAACGTTGATTTCTTCAGGCACAGCAGCCTCCTTTCATTCGGTATTGGTACGGGTCGGTTCGGCCAAGGGTTCCGGCCAAGGGGTTTGGCTCAGGGGGTTAGCTTCAGTTGGTGCAGGTGGTCGTACTGGACGGCGTGCCGCACCGGGGCGTTGGGAGCGCCGTAGCCGTCGTAGGCGCCGCGTCGTTCCACCATCTCGAAGAACACGCTTCCCACGGTGGCGGTGTAGAAATGCAAAAACTCGCCGTCGGCATCGCGGTCGTAGAGCAGGTTGAGTTCCCGGAGCGTCGCCAGGAAATCAGGCTTCAGGCCGAACCGCGCGTCGAGGTCCTCGTAGTAGTTGTCCGGGATCTGCAGGAACTCCAGTCCCCGCTCCCGGGCGGCACGGGCGGTGGCGACGAGGTCATCCACTGCGAAGGCGATGTGTTCCTGGTAGCTCCGGCGCTGGCCGGTGCCGGATGCGGCGCCCTCCTGCTGGATCAGCGGGGCCAGGTTCAGCACCAGGCGGACGCCCCGGCCCCGGGTCAGCATCACCTGGGAGCGGACCAGCCCGGTGGGGCTGGCGACTTCCGCATAGGGCTGAGGTTCCAGAGCGAGGGCACTGGTGTAGAACAGCACGGCTTCGTCGAAATGCTGCCACGGCTGCGCGAGGTTGACGTGGTCAATCACCGCGCCCGGCTCCCCGGGCCGGCTCGTGGCCGGGACTTCCAATCCCTCGCCGAACTCCCGCGTCCACGCGGCGGTGCCGTCCGGACTGCCCTGGCAGAGGAAGATCTCGGTGGAGTCAGGAGCGGCGAAGCCCTGGAAGATTTCCTCGTCCGCCTGGCTCTTGCGCGGCACGGCAGGGGCCTTGAGCTGCTGCGCGCGGGCGGCGGCGATCACCGGGGAAGCGACGTCGAAGCCCAGCGCCGCGATGGCGGTCTCGGCGCCTTCGGCACCGGCGGCTTCTTCGTTGATGATGACGCGGGCGTGGCCCATGGTCCACAATTGCACGTTCTTGGTCCGGTGCCGCCCGTTGGATGCGAACCCGAGCTGGCCGAGCAGGGTTTCCAGCGCGGCGGTATCCGCGGTCCGGACCTCGGCAAAGTTGAAGCCCGCGGGTTCGGCCACCTGCGGGAGGGTGGCCAGTTCCATCGGGTACCGACGGCGGCGGGCCGGGGCGCCGCGGGCAGCTTTGCCGTCCGGGCCTCCGGTGGCGGGGGCCGCGTCGAGCCACTTGGCGGTTTGTTCTTCGAGCCAGATCAGGGACCGCATGGCGTCCACCGCGGTGCGCTCGACGTCGGACTGGCGGAAGACGTCGTTGAAGACCTCGAGCGAGACCGGTCCGGTGTAGCCGGCCCGGACCGCGTGGCCCAGGAACTTGGCGAGTTCGAACTGCCCTTCGCCCGGGAACACGCGGTAGTGCCGGCTCCAGGACAGCACGTCCAGAGAAAGCTTCGGCGCGTCGGCCACCTGGATGAAGAAGATCTTGTCCGGGTCGAAGCCTTCG
>JAODMA010000474.1 GCA_025464545.1 Arthrobacter sp.
GATGCCTTTGGCCCCCAACACCTGGAGGAAACCCGGTGACACAAGTGACTCAGACCAACAGCAGAACCGAGGCGTTCGACGCCGTCGACATCATCCGCATCAAGCGGGACAAGGGCGTGCTTAGCCCCGCGCAGATCGACTGGACCATCGACGCCTACACCCGGGGCGCCATCGCCGACGAGCAGATGGCGGCCCTGAACATGGCCATCCTGCTCAACGGGATGGACCGCGCCGAGATCTCCCGCTGGACGGCGGCGATGATCGCCTCCGGCGAGCGGATGGACTTCTCCAGCCTGCGCCGGCCCGACGGCGGCGTAAAGCCCACCAGCGACAAGCACTCCACCGGCGGCGTGGGGGACAAGATCACCCTGCCGCTGGCGCCCCTCGTCGCAGTCTTCGGCGTGGCCGTGCCGCAGCTGTCCGGCCGCGGCCTGGGCCACACCGGCGGAACCCTGGACAAGCTCGAATCGATCCCCGGCTGGCGAGCGGCCCTGAGCAACGGGGAGATGCTGGCCCAGCTCCAGGACGTGGGCGCCGTCATCTGTGCCGCGGGTGCGGGGCTGGCTCCGGCCGACAAGAAGCTCTATGCCCTCCGGGACGTCACGGGAACAGTCGAAGCCATCCCGCTGATCGCTTCCTCCATCATGAGCAAGAAGATCGCCGAAGGCACCG
This sequence comes from Arthrobacter sp., assembly GCA_025464545.1. Classification (GTDB taxonomy): domain Bacteria; phylum Actinomycetota; class Actinomycetes; order Actinomycetales; family Micrococcaceae; genus Arthrobacter. The sequence goes on from JAODMA010000474.1 coordinate 673, forward strand.
GTTCGCTGGTGCTCGACGTCAAGGTGGGCAGCGGTGCGTTCATGAAAGACGAGGCCCGCGCCCGCGAACTGGCGGAGACCATGGTGGCCCTGGGCAAGGACGCCGGCGTCAACACGGTGGCGCTGCTGACGAACATGAACACACCCCTGGGCCTGACGGCGGGCAACGCGATCGAGGTCGAGGAATCCGTGGAGGTTCTCGCCGGCGGGGGCCCGGAAGACGTCGTCGAACTGACCGTCCGGCTGGCCGAGGAGATGCTGGCCTGCGCCGGTGTCCGCGACGCCGATCCACGGGCGGCCCTCAAGGATGGGCGCGCCATGGACGTCTGGAACCGGATGATCGAGGCGCAGGGCGGGGACCCGCGCGCCAAGCTGCCGGTCGCCAAGGAATCCGAGGTCATTTACGCGCCCGCGGACGGCGTACTGGTGGAACTCGACGCCATGGCCGTCGGGGTCGCCGCCTGGCGCCTGGGTGCAGGCCGCGCCCGCAAGGAAGACCAGGTCCAGGCCGGGGCCGGCGTGCGCATGCATGCCAAGCCCGGTGCCACGGTCAAGGCGGGAGAGCCGCTGATGACCCTGCTGACGGACACGCCGGAGAAGTTTGTGCGGGCCAGGGAAGCGCTGGAGCACGCCGTCGTGATCGCCCCGGAAGGCTCCCGCCCGGCCCAGCAGCTGATCATCGACCGCATCGCCTGAGCAACGATGCGGGCCGGCAGTACACTGGCTCCACAGCAGTACCCCCGGGGAGCGGTCCGGACCGCGGCCCGTCCGGCGCGGGAGCGTTCGCGCCCCGCCGTGCGTTAGGACATCGTGCAGGCAATCAACGACTTCATCCTGGCAGCCGCTTCGCAACCCTGGGTCCTCATCCTGGTGTTCGCGTGCTGCGTCATCGACGGCTTCTTCCCGCCCGTGCCCAGCGAATCGGTGGTGGTGGGGCTGGCCGCCGTTGCCGCAACGGCAGACGTCCCGGCTCCGGCGATGCTGCTGATGTCCGCTGCCGCGGGCGCCTTCGTGGGCGACAACACGGCGTACCTGATCGGGCGATCGACCGGCACGCGACGCTGGGCCTGGATGCGCGGGCCACGGATGCAGGCGGCCTTCCATTGGGCCGGCCGGGAGCTGCGCAAGCGGCCGGCCTCGCTGATCCTGGTGGCGCGCTTTGTTCCGATCGGCCGCGTGGCGGTCAACCTCACCGCGGGCGCCACCCGGTACCCCCGGCGCACGTTCGTGGGGCTGACGGTGCTCTCCGCCGTGCTCTGGGCCAGCTACTCCGTGGCAATCGGGTTGTTCTTTGGCCAGTGGTTCGAAGACAACCACCTGCTCGGAGTGATCGTGGCCGTGGTCTGCGCAGTCCTGCTTGGAATCGGCATCGATATGGCCATCAGCAGGCTGCGCGGCAAACTCCCGGCGCCAGCCGAAGAGCCGGGTCCAGCGTCCGGACATGCACCGGAATAAGGGGCCCGGGCCGGCCCGCGCGATCGTTCACGGGTGCGGGCAGCCGGCTCAAACCGCCGGTGCCGAATCGTAGCGAACCGCGCCTTTGCCGTGGGACACTAGGGAGCGATTTACGTCACTTTCGTTCGCCTCATTTTCGGCTAGGAGCAATGCTGCGTGGAGTTCATAAATGAGGCCGTGCTTCATGCAGCTGGCCAGTGGTGGATTTACCCCCTCCTGCTGGTTTTCTTCTTTGTCGACGGCTTCGCCATGGTTGTCCCGAGTGAGACCCTCATCGTGGCCCTGGCGGCGTTCTCGCGGCACAGCGGTAATCCCAATCTCTGGATCCTGGGCCTGACGGCGCTCGTCGGGGCGATGGCGGGCGACAACATGGCCTACATGCTGGGGCGGAAGATCGGCCTGGAGCGCTGGCGGTGGATGCGGAAGCCGAAGGTCCAAAAAGTGTTCGGCTGGGCCCGCTACGAGCTGGAGAAACGCGGCGCCGTCCTGATCTTCATCGCGCGGTACATTCCCTGGGGACGCGTGGCGGTCAACTACGTCGCCGGCACCACGGGTTTTCCGCACCGCAAATTCTTCGTCCTGGACGCATTCGCCTGCGTGACCTGGGTGGTCTACTCCATTGGCATCGGCATCCTGGCCAGTTCCTTCCCATGGCTGCACCACAACCCGCTGCTGAGCGCCGGCATAGCCGTAGTGTTTGCGATCGTGCTGGGCATAGTGATCGATCACGCGCTCCGCTGGTGGCACAAGCGCCTGGCGCGGCACGACGTGCCGTCCAGCCCCGTCGAGGAAGTGCCCTCCAGCCCCGCCGCCGGACTTTCGGACGGCCCCACCGCCGGCGAGCCGGTGTCCGCCGCAACCCCCTGACCCGCGGCAGCGCCCGCTGACGCCCGATCCGGGGCGACTGGCTTCCGGGGACCTCCGACCCTAAGGTGGGAACGTGACTGAGACTATTCCCGACGCTGCCCCTGACCTCGACTTCGACCTGAAGGGCCTTCCCAAGGTTTCCCTTCACGACCACTTGGATGGCGGGCTGCGTCCGGCCACCATCATCGAACTGGCCGAGGCTGTCGGGCACACGCTGCCTTCGACCGACCCCGTTGCGCTGGGGGAGTGGTTCCGCGAATCCGCCGACTCCTGCTCCCTGGTCCGCTACCTTGAAACCTTCGACCACACCATCTCCGTCATGCAGACCAAGGACGGGCTGTTCGGCGTCGCCAAGGAGTTCGTTGAGGACCTGGCAGACGACGGCGTTGTCTACGGCGAGGTGCGCTGGGCGCCCGAGCAACACCTGCAGCAGGGACTGAGCCTGGACGAAGTGGTCGAGGCCGTGCAGGC
>JAODMA010000172.1 GCA_025464545.1 Arthrobacter sp.
GCCTTCGGCCTGCAGGGCGGCACGGGCGTTGACGGCGAGCTGGACCTCGGAACCCGTGCCGATCAGGATGACCTTCGGCTCGGCGGTGGCGCCGTCGACGGAGGCTTCGGCCAGGACGTACCCGCCCTTGGCGACGCCGGCTGTGGAGCCGAACGTGTTGCCCTCGGCGTCACCGGTGCCGCGGGCATAGGTCGGGATGTTCTGCCGGGTCAGGACGATTCCGGCGGGGTTCCCGTGGTTTTCCAGCATGACCTTCCAGGCCGCCGCGACCTCATTGGCGTCGCCCGGGCGGACGACGTCCAGGCCCGGGATGGCCCGGAGCGAAGCGAGCTGTTCGACCGGCTGGTGGGTGGGTCCGTCTTCGCCCAGTCCGATCGAGTCGTGCGTCCAGACATACAGTGACGGCACTCCCATGAGCGCGCCGAGGCGGATGGCCGGGCGCTGGTAGTCGCTGAAGATCAGGAACGTGCCGGAGAACGCGCGGGTGCGGCCGTGCAGGGAGATGCCGTTCACGATTGACGCCGCAGCGTGTTCGCGGATGCCGAAGTGCAGCACGCGGCCGTAGGGATTGCCCTTCCAGGCCGCGGTCTGCCGGGACGCCGGGATGAACGACGGCGACCCTTCGATCGTAGTGTTGTTCGATTCGGCGAGGTCGGCGGAGCCGCCCCACAGCTCGGGCATGACCGGGCCGATCGCGTTCAGGACCTTTCCTGACGCGGCACGGGTGGAGACGTCCTTGCCGGCTTCGAAGACCGGGAGGGCGGAATCGAGTTCGGCGGGGAGCTTGCGGGCCTCAACGCGCTCGAGAAGGGCAGCGCCCTCGGGGTTGCCGGCCTGCCATGCCTCGAACGCTTCCTGCCATTCGCCGCGGGCGGCGGCGCCGCGCTCCTGCGCGCCCCGGGTGTGGGCCAGGACGTCGTCGTCGACCTGGAAGGAACGCTCCGGGTCGAAGTCCAGGACCTTCTTGAGTGCCGCGACTTCCTCGGCACCCAGCGCGGAGCCGTGGATCTTGCCGGTGTTCTGCTTCTTCGGTGCCGGGTAGCCGATGATGGTCCGCAGCGACACGATGGACGGCTTGTTCGTCTCGGCCTTCGCCGCCAGAAGGGCGGCGTGCAGTTCCTGCACGTCCTCCTTGTATTCGCCGGTCCGGGTCCAGTCCACGCGCTGGACGTGCCAGCCATAAGCCTCGTAGCGCTTCAGGACGTCCTCGGTGAACGCGACATCGGTGTCGTCCTCGATCGAGATGTGGTTCTCGTCGTAAATCACGACGAGGTTGCCGAGTTCCTGGTGGCCGGCAAGCGAGGACGCCTCTGAGGTGACGCCTTCCTGCAGGTCCCCGTCGGATGCGATCACCCAGATGGTGTGGTCGAACGGGCTGGCACCTTCGGCGGCGTCGGCGTCGAACAGACCGCGTTGGCGGCGCTGCGAGTAGGCGAAGCCGACCGCGGAGGCCAGGCCCTGGCCCAGCGGGCCGGTGGTGATTTCGACGCCCGCGGTGTGCTTATACTCCGGGTGCCCCGGGGTCAAAGAACCCCAGGTGCGCAGCGCCTGCAGGTCCTTCAGCTCCAGGCCGTAGCCGGAGAGGAACAGCTGGATGTACAGCGTGAGGGACGTATGCCCGGGGGAGAGGATGAAACGGTCGCGTCCCAGCCAGTCCGGGTTCTTCGGGTCATGCCGCATCAGCTTCTGGAAGAGCAGGTAGGCGGCCGGGGCCAGGCTCATCGCAGTACCGGGGTGGCCGTTACCGACCTTCTCCACGGCGTCCGCAGCCAGCACGCGGACAGTGTCCACCGCACGCTGGTCCAAGCTGGTCCATGACAGTTCTTGCTCTTCCAAATGTGGCACGAAAACCGGGCCCCTCTCTGTGCTGATGGCGGGTGGGCTGGGCAGTTCCGTCCGGGCACAGTTCGGTGCCCGCTGAGGTACGTACCAGCCGTTCACCATCGAAACGTTGATCTATCATTCAGTCGCGTGGGCAAACTGCCAGTGTGCAAACGCACACCTGAGCAGAACCGGGCTGGCAAACCGACTGCCGTCCGTGCGTGCTGATCTGCAGATAGCTTAGCCCCATTCCATCTGACGGGCGCCGTATATCTCACCAATTGGACCGGATTTCCGCTTATATGAATCACCGTCCCTCGCGGCGGCGGTGAGACAGCGTTAACCTGACTGAAATCAGGGCTGTCCGGGCGGACCCCTGGGGCCTTAGGGCCACGGTATGATGGTTGGTGGCACCCACGGGGGCGAAGACACGCCCGTGCGCCGCGTGGACCCCTTCGATAGACAACGCGCGTTGCGAAACCAGCCGGACTGAACAGCCAGACAGAACAGAGTGACTGCCACCGTGAGCACAACCGATACGCCGCTGAATGCCTCTCCGATCTCCGGAAAGATCGGCTTCTCCCGCAAAGCCAAGGCCTACCTGGCGCTCACGAAACCCCGCGTCATCGAACTGCTGCTCGTGAGCACGCTGCCGACCATGATCTATGCGGAGCGCGGGTTCCCGTCCATCGGGCTGATCCTGGCAACCCTCGTGGGCGGCGCGTTCGCCGCCGGCAGCGCCGGGGCGTTCAACTGCTACATCGACCGCGACATTGACAAGCTCATGCACCGCACCGAGAACCGCCCGCTGGTGACGGGCGAAGTCACGCCCCGCGAGGCGCTGGTCTTCTCCTGGCTGCTGGGCGCTGCGGCGATCGCCATTCTTTGGTTCGGGGCCAACCCGCTTTCGGCATGGCTGGGCCTCGGTGCCATCGTCTTCTACGTGGTCATCTACACCATGATCCTCAAGCGCCGCACCGCGCAGAACATCGTCTGGGGCGGAGCCGCCGGCTGTTTCCCGGTTCTGATTGCCTGGGCAGCCGTGACCAACACCGTGGAGTGGCCCGCCGTCGTGCTGTTCATGGTGATCTTCCTCTGGACCCCGCCGCACTACTGGCCGCTCTCCATGCGCTACGGCGAGGATTACCGGAACGCAAACGTGCCGATGCTCGGGGCCATCGCCGGAGCCAAGGTGGTCTCGGTGCAGGTGGTCCTGTATGCCTGGGCAATGGTGGCGTGTTCCCTGCTGATGGTGCCGGTCGGCGGCGCCGGCTGGGTCTACACGATCACCGCCCTCGTCGCGGGGGCCTGGTTCCTGTACGAGTCACACGCGCTGTACCAGCGTGCACAGGGCGGGGACGTGTCCAACAAGGGCGCCATGAAGGTCTTCCACGGCTCCATCAGCTACCTGACCCTGCTGTTCATCGCCGTGGCCGTGGACCCGTTTGTCGGTTCCGCCATCGTCGGAGGCTAGGTCTACCTCGCCGCTAAAGGCCCGAAGCTGCGATAGACCGCCACTTCGAACGACGCTCCCCGCCAAGCTGCGAGGGAGCGTCTTTCGTATCAGCCCAGGAAGGGCGGCCTCGAAGCGCGACAGCGAAAGCCCGGCCGTCCCCATCGCGGACTTCCGGGTCGTCCGCTCCGGGAAGCGCCAAGACAGCCACGGAGCCGAACGCGGAAACGTCAGCGTCTTTGCCGGCGGCCGTCAGTTTGGCTTTGAGGCTTTCGCTGAGGCGGCTGTCCCAGAGCTCGGCCGTGACCGACTGGATGGCGGAGGGGTCGCTGACGTCGAAGGAAGCCGGCGCGCTACCTGACCCTGCTGTGGAGGGTGCCGCGCTGGTGCTGTCAGGCCTGCTCCGGCGCCGCAGCGGGCGGCGAGCATGCTGAGAGTGAGAGCGCCCCGGCGATGGCTGCCGCGGCGACGACGCGGCGCGTTGTGAAGTCCACCATGAACATTCCTGACTGTAGATGAGACCTGGCGTTCGGGCTCACCGTAACCGCCGCACGAAAGGGCTGCCGGAATCCCAGGATCCGCACACCAGCCCCGATCGACCCGTACGCCAAGTCAGACGGGAGCCTGGACCGGTACCAGCGCAGCTGTCGGCGGCCCGGCCTACTTCACTGGGCTGTAGCGGGCCAGGTCCGCGGTGTTGGTTGCCGCGCTCATCAGCAGGGCCGCGCCCAGCATGTGCGCTCCCACGAGCAGTACCGGGACGCCGTTGTAGTACTGGGTGAATCCGATGGCCGCCTGGAGCGCTGTAACCCCCAGGAGCAGGAAGACGGCGCTACGGAACGGCCCGGCGATCCGCCCACGAAGCACCAGAAACAGGCCAAACAGCGCCCCGGCAGTAATCAGGTAGGCCGGCACGGCGTGGATGTGCGAGAACAGATCCCAGTCCAGGTTGTTGCGCGGAGCGTCGGCGTCGCCGGCGTGCGGGCCGGCCCCGGTGACCACGACGCCCAGGCAGACTGCGATGGCGGAGAACAGCGCGACGGCGGTCATCACCGGACGAGCGGCACCCGGCAGGGCGGCCAGGGCGAAGGTCCGAAACTTCCCGGTGCGGCCGTACGCGCGGTTGACCAACAGGGTCGCGAGGACCACTAGGGCCATGGAGACCAGGAAGTGCAGGCCCACCACCCACGGGTTCAGCTGGGTCAGGACGGTGATGCCGCCGATCACGGCCTGCGCCGGGATGCTGGCGAGCAGGCCCAGGGCCAGCAGGAACAGGTCCCGGCGCTCCTTGCGCAGGTTCCACAGGTATACCAGCATCAGAACGGCGACGGCGGCCAGTGCGAAGGTCAGGAGCCGGTTGCCGAACTCGATGATGCCGTGGATACCCATCTCCGGGGTGTTCACGAGCGAGGCATCCGTGCAGCGCGGCCAGGTGGGGCAGCCAAGGCCCGAGGCGGTGAGCCGCACCGCACCACCGGTCACCACGAGCACCGTCTGGCCGATCAGGGACAAAACAGCCAGCCGCTTGACCGTCTTGTCGACGGTGACGGGCAGCCGGGAGGTGATCCCGGAGACGATCCGGGGTGGGCGTGACACCGTACTCACAGTTTTTCTCAATTCCACTTGAACCAACGTGTTGCTGCTCCGCCGGCGACGGCCGTCCAGAACAGCAGGACAAGCACGGCCGCAGCGTTGACGCTGCCGTGCAGGAAAGCGTCCCTCAGGGCCTGACCCAGCGCACCGGAGGGAAGGAAATGCACCACGGCCTGCGCCAGCGCCGGCAGGCGTTCGGCCGGGATCACGATCCCACCGAGCGCCCCGAGCAGGATCCACAGCAGATTGGTGATGGCCAGCGTCGCCTCGGGCCGGACCGTCCCGGCGACCAGCAGGCCGAGCGCTGTAAAGGACGCCGCCCCCAGCGCCAGCAAAGCCATGCCCGGCAGCCAGCCTGCAGGCTCGGGCTGCCAACCCAGCAACAGGGCCACCGCCGTGACCACGACCACCTGCAGGAACAACACGACCAGCACGGCGAGGACCTTGCCGGCGATCAGGCCGGTGCGGCCCAGGGGAGTCGTGGAGAGGAACCGCAGGACGCCGTAACGGCGGTCGAAGCCGGTGGAGATGCCCTGGCCGGTAAAGGCCGTGGACATGGCGCACAGGGCCAGGATGCCCGGGACGGCGACGTTGATCCGGCTCGAACCGAGCCCGTCCAGCAGCGGCGTGACAGTCAGCCCCACCATCGCCAGGAGGGGGAGCACCACCGCGAGGATCAGCTGCTCGCCGTTCCGCAGCATGGTGACCGTTTCGTATTTGCCCTGCCGCACGATCCGCCGCAATAGGGGAGCCGGGGCGCTGCCCAGCGGGCCGCCGGGAGGCGGGCTGCCAAGCGGAGCCCGGCCATGCGGTGCAGCGCGGAGAGGCCTGGCGCCGGAAACGCGGGTCATCGGATCTCCCTTCCGGAGATGTCCAGGAAGACGTCCTCAAGGCTGCGCGCCTCAAGGCTCAGGGAGCTGGGCATGATCCCGTGCGCGGCCCACCATGCGGTGATCGCGGCCAGGTCGGCGGGGGTGAGGGCGCCGGTGGCTGCGTAGCTGCCGGCCCGCGCCTCTGTGACGTCGACGTCGTCGGGAAGCACCCCGGTGAAGTCCAGTCCCGGTTCGGCCTCGAACAGGAGGGTACGGATGTGCTGCTCACCGGCGGACGGGAGCCGGTGCTGCAACAACTGGGTGACGGTGCCTTCGGCGACGTTCCGGCCGGCGTCGATGATATAGACGTAGTCGGCGAGCCGCTGGGCGTCGTCCATCAGGTGGGTGGTCAGGATGATCCCCATTCCGCGGTCGCGGAGTTCCGAGATCAGCTCGAACACGAGTTGGCGGGACTGCGGGTCCAGGCCGGCGCTTGGCTCGTCCAAAAAGAGCACCTCCGGATTGCCGGCCAGGGCTGCGGCGAGGGCCAGGCGCTGCTTCTGCCCGCCGGAGAGCCGCCGGACCGAGGTGCGGCTGAAGCTATCGATGCCGAGGCGGCCGATCAGCTCCTCGATCGGCCACGGATCCTGATACATGCCGGCGATGTGCTTCAGCAGTGGAATGGGCCGGGCCGACGGCGGGAGACCGCCGTCCTGCAACATCACACCGACCCGCGCGCGCAACCCGGCGCCGGCCGTGTCCGGATCCTGGCCGAGCAGGCTGATGCTTCCCGCGGTACGCTTTTGCAGACCCTGGGCGCATTCAATGGTGGTCGTCTTGCCGGCTCCGTTGGCCCCCAGCAGGGCCGTGACTTGCCCGCGTTCGGCGACAAGGGAAAGGCCGCTGACCACCCGCAGCATCTTGCCGTCGAGGGTGGGCAGTGGACCAACATCCTTGACTAGCCCGCTGATGGACAGGACGGGGGATTCGGGAGATCGCACCAGAGCATTCTACGCGATGTAGTACGGCCTGGCCCGGCCGCCGCCCGGCTGCGGAGCCCGACCGCCGCAACCGGCGAAGCTGCGGCGACGGGAGCGGGAGACGGGCGCCGGAGGGAAGCCATGCCTTACTGGAACGCGGGACTAAATTACGACATGATTGTGTTGTGTATTCCATGAGCTCCTCTTCTTCTGCTGCCCTTTCCGGGCACGGTGCCACAGGCGCGCCGCAGGCGCCCTCCGCGCCCGTCGCGGCGGTGCATGCGGCCGACGCCGATGAGCGTACCCGGGACCGCGTGCTGAACGCCGTGCTGGAGCATGGCCCCATCAGTGCCGCCGAGCTCGGAGACCTGCTCGGCTTCACGCCAGCCGCGGTGCGCCGCCACCTGGACCACCTTTCCCGCCATGGCGTTATCGAGGTCAAGCGGGTTGCCCGCGCGGGCGCCCGGGCCGGACGCCCCGCACGCCGTTACGTGCTTAGCTCACAAGGCCAGTCCACTCTCGGAAACGACTATCTCGACATCGCCACCATTGCACTGCAGCGGCTCGGCGAGATGGCCGGACCCGAAGCGGTGCGGCAATTCGCCGTCGAGCGCTTCGCTGAAATGGAACGCCGCTACGCTCCGGTTGTCGAGCAGGCCGGTCCGGACATCACGGCCCGCGCCCAGGTGCTCTCCGAGTTGCTGAGCCGCGACGGCTTCGTCGCATCCGCAGCCTCGATCGAAGCCAAGGCACCCCTGCCGGCAGCGCTCTCCAGCGTCCAGCTCTGCCAGGGACACTGCCCCATCCAGCAACTCGCCGCGGAGTTCCCGGTCTTCTGCGAAGCGGAGACCGAGGTGTTTTCCAGGCTGGTCGGCGTCGACGTCCGCCGGCTCTCCACACTGGCGCGCGGCGGCCACGTCTGCACCACCCACATACCTACAGGCCGTCCGGCTGCCACGAGGCTGCACAGCCCCGAAAGCGCACCGGTCAGCCTGGACGAAGTATCCAACCATCTGCAAGAAAGGCCGTGATGACGGACCAACTATCAGAGAAGAAGGTTGCCGAAACTACTGTGATCTCGGAGATTCTGGAGAAGAATCCCGAGCTCCATGGAATCGGTACCTACGAATACGGCTGGGCCGACAAGAACGACGTCGGCGCCAACGCCCGCCGCGGTATCGATGAGGATGTTGTCCGTGACATCTCGGCCAAGAAGAGCGAGCCGGAATGGATGCTCGATCTTCGCCTCAAGGGCCTGAAGTATTTCGACCGCAAGCCCATGCCCACCTGGGGCGCGGACCTGTCCGGCATCGACTTCGACAACATCAAGTACTTTGTGCGGTCCACCGAGAAGCAGGCCGCCACTTGGGAAGACCTCCCCGAGGACATCCGTAACACGTACGAGAAGCTGGGTATCCCGGAAGCCGAGCGCAGCCGCCTCGTCTCCGGCGTCGCGGCGCAGTACGAGTCCGAGGTCGTCTACCACCAGATCCGCGAGGACCTGGAACAACAGGGCGTCATCTTCCTCGACACGGACACCGCGCTGCGCGAACACCCGGAGATCTTCCAGGAGTACTTCGGCACCATCATCCCAGTGGGCGACAACAAGTTTGCCTCGCTGAACACGGCCGTCTGGTCCGGCGGTTCCTTCGTCTATGTCCCCAAGGGCGTCCACGTCGACATCCCGCTGCAGGCTTACTTCCGCATCAACACGGAAAACATGGGCCAGTTCGAGCGCACGCTCATCATCGCGGACGAGGACTCCTACGTCCACTACATCGAAGGCTGCACGGCGCCGATCTACACCTCGGACTCGCTGCACTCCGCTGTCGTCGAGATCATCGTGAAAAAGGGCGCCCGCGTCCGTTACACGACCATCCAGAACTGGTCCACGAACGTGTACAACCTGGTCACCAAGCGCGCCATCTGCGAAGAGGGCGCCACGATGGAGTGGATTGATGGCAACATCGGCTCCAAGGTCACCATGAAGTACCCGGCCGTCTACCTGGTGGGCGAAGGCGCCAAGGGCGAGACCCTGTCCATCGCTTTCGCCGGCGAGGGCCAGCACCAGGACACCGGGTCCAAGATGGTCCACATCGCGCCGAACACCAAGAGCTCGATCGTGTCCAAGTCGGTGGCCCGCGGCGGTGGCCGCGCTGCCTACCGCGGCCTGGTCCAGGTCCGTGAGGGTGCCAAGCACTCGGCCAACACGGTGCGCTGCGACGCGCTGCTGGTGGACACCATCAGCCGATCGGACACTTACCCGTACATCGACATCCGTGAAGATGACGTCACCATGGGCCACGAGGCCACGGTTTCGCGCGTCAGCGAAGAGCAACTGTTCTATCTGATGTCCCGCGGCATGCGTGAAGACGAGGCCATGGCGATGATCGTCCGCGGCTTCATCGAGCCCATTGCCCGTGAGCTGCCGATGGAATACGCCCTGGAGCTGAACCGCCTGATTGAACTGCAGATGGAAGGATCGGTCGGTTAATGACTGACATCACTACTGAAAAGGCCCGCATCGGCGCGCCGTCAGCCCAGCCGTTCATCAACGGTTTCACCGAGGAAGGCGAAAGCCTGTCGCCGCTTAACGCTGCGGAATCGAAGTCACCGCTCGCCGGCGAAGCCGTCAAGCGCCACTCGCACGGCGGCGGCGTCGGCATCCCGGACAGCTCACGCGCCGGACGCCTGACCTCCTACAAGCTTGCGGACTTCAAACCGCTCACCGGTATGGAGGAGGACTGGCGGTTCACCCCGCTCAAGCGTCTGCGCGGGCTGCACACCGAGGTCCTCAACGGCACCGCTCCGTCCGTCAGCGTCACCGGCCCGGACAGCGTCACGGTCGAGACAGACGGCCGCGAGGACCGCCGCATCGCCTCCGCGGCCAACCCCGAGGACCGTGTCTCCGCCAATGCCTGGGAGAACTTCACCGAGGCCACGGTCATCACCGTACCCGCCGAGGTCCAGGCCGAGGGCGAGGTCAGCGTGGTGCTGGCCGGCCAGGGCACCGAGGCTTCCGCGCAGCACGTTGTCATCGTGGCGGAAAAGTTCTCCAAGGCTGTCGTAGTCCTGGACCACCAGGGCAGCGCCGTTGTGTCGGAGAACATCGAGATCCTCGTGGAGGAAGGCGCACAGCTGACCGTCATCTCGCTCCAGGAATGGAACGACGACGCGGTGCACGCCTCCTCGCAGCAGGCAAAGCTGGGCCGCGACTCGAAGTTCAAGCACATCGTCGTCAGCCTCGGCGGCGACCTCGTGCGCGTCACGCCCTCGGCCCGCTTCACCGCCCCCGGTGCCGAAGCGGAACTGTTCGGCCTGTACTTCGCCGACGCCGGCCAGCACCTTGAGCAGCGTCTGTTCGTCGACCACGCGGTCGCCAACTGCAAGTCCAACGTGCTCTACAAGGGCGCCCTGCAGGGCCGGAATGCGCACACCGTCTGGGTGGGTGACGTACTGATCCGCAAGGAGGCAGAAGGCACCGACACCTACGAGGCCAACCGCAACCTGGTCCTGACCGACGGCGCCCGCGCTGACTCCGTGCCGAACCTGGAGATCGAGACCGGCCTGATCGCCGGCGCCGGCCACGCCAGCGCCACCGGACGGTTCGACGACCAGCACCTGTTCTACCTGATGGCCCGTGGCATTCCCGAGGATGTGGCCCGTCGCCTGGTGGTCCGCGGCTTCCTGAACGAGATCATCCAGCAGATCAGGGTTCCGGCCATCGAAGAGCGCCTCACGGCTGCTGTTGAGCGCGAACTCGCGGCAACGGACAACTAGTGCGCAGCACTAGAGGAAACAGGGAAGAATCAGATGACTGACCAGCCAAAAGGCGAGCTCGTCTGCAACGCCAGCGAGATCCAACTCAAGCAGGCGCTGCGGATCCTGATCGACGACTACCCCGTAGCGATCGTGAAGGACTCGATGGGAGAAATTCATGCCATCGGTGACACGTGCTCGCACGCGGACATCTCGCTCTCCGAAGGCGAGGTGGAAGGCTGCCTGATCGAATGCTGGGGGCACGGTTCCCAGTTCGACCTGCGCAGCGGCGAACCGCTCCAGCTGCCGGCTTATGATCCTGTTCCTGTCTTTGCCGTGACCATCCAGGGCGATGAGGTGTACGTGGACGTCACGCATGTCCTGAACGGCGCCGAAGCTCCGAACTTCAGCTAGCTGTCCGCAGCCGGCACCCGAACAAGCAAACTTTTCGACGAGAAAACGCACCATGCCGGAGGGCATGGTGCAGAGGAGAACAAGACACATGTCTACTCTTGAGATCAAGGACCTGCACGTCAGCATTGACACCGAGCAGGGCACCAAGGAAATCCTGAAAGGCGTCAGCCTGACCATCAGGACCGGCGAGACGCACGCCATCATGGGCCCGAACGGTTCCGGCAAGTCCACCCTGGCGTCCACGATCGCCGGGCACCCGCGCTACAACGT
>JAODMA010000178.1 GCA_025464545.1 Arthrobacter sp.
GTGAAGCCGCCGCCCACGGCGCCCCTGGCCACCACGCGCTTGGTGCAGCGCGTTGCGGAGAAGCTGCCGGCCGGGGTGCTGAATGTCGTCACCGGCAAGGACAGCGAGATGGGGGCCTTGATCCAGAACGAGGACATCGCGAAGGTCTGCTTCACCGGCAGTGTGAACGGCGGCAAACGCATCATGGAAATGGCGTCGAAGAGCCTGACCAGAGTCACTCTCGAACTCGGAGGGAACGACGCGGCCATCTTCCTTGAGGACGCGGTCCTGGACGAGACCCATCTCGATCGGCTGCACGCGGCCATCTTCGACTCCACCGGCCAGATCTGCATGAATGCTAAACGCGTCTATGTGCATCGCTCACGCCTGGACGAACTCGTCGCCGGGCTCTCCGCGCGCCTCGACAAGGTGGTCATCGGCTACGGCCTCGACGAGGGAACCACCATGGGCCCGTTGCACTCGCCCGTGCAGAAGGCATTCGTGGCGGAGATCATCGAGGAAGCCAAGGCCGCCGGGGCGGACGTACGCGAGTTCGGGGAACTGCCTACAGACCCTGAGCTGCAAGGCGGCAACTTCCTCCGCCCAGCGCTCGTGATCAGCCCCCCTCCCGAGCTGCGGGTGGTCACACAGGAACAGTTCGGACCGGTGATTCCGATCATCCCCTTCGACACCGAAGAGGAAGCCATCGCCGCCGCGAACGGTTCCTGGGGCGGGCTCGGAGGGTCGGTGTGGACTGCGGACGTAGACAAGGCCAATCGCGTCGGCGCGCAACTCGTCTGTGGTTATGTCTGGGTCAATGACCACGGCGCGACCCGTCTAGACCTTCGCGCGCCCTTCGGCGGCATGAAGCAATCCGGCATGGGGCGCGAACAAGGCATCGAAGGCGTGCGCGCCTTCCAAGACACACGCTCGATCGCGCATTTGGACGAAGCGGCTGCCACTCACTGATAAGGCACGGCGACCGCCGGAACCATGCCCGCCCCCGTTGGCCGGCCCAACGGCTTGCGCGGGCCCAGCCCAGCCGCGCGTTGCCTTCTCCTACCTGGAAAGTTTGAGAGGCCTCCTACCGGATAGACCGGAGGAGGCCTCTCACCGTTCATCCCGCATGCCCGTCCATCTAACGGGACTGCCGTCGGGCTGACCCGGACGAAGGCCTGAGATCAAAGGAGACGAAATGAAGACCCACAAATTGACCTCCCACGCCGTCATAGACATCGACCGCCCGGAACGCTGGGCCAAACAGCTTTTATCCCACCTCAGCCGAAAAGCTTCCTTGGACCGCACCGTGGACGGTGGTGTTCTGACGATCGGGACCGGCCATGGAGTCGTGAGCGTCCAACAAGACCGACTGGTTCTGCGGGCAGCTGCTCCTGATGCCGAATCACTGTCGCGCATCGAAGACGTCCTGGCCCGTCACTTCGAACGCTTCGCAAGAGGCGAGGGAGCATCCGTCATTTGGATCCGCTGAACATGAACGACGAATCGGATCTGGCGCCGGGATCTACGTAAGTTCGCTACCGGAGGCACCCGGCAGTAACGTACTCCCAGAGTTCCAAAGTGTCAGAGTCAGCTCGCGGCCGGCAAGGCTGACCCTTCCGCCATGCCAGAATCCCTATCTTATTGAAAGACGGGGAAATCCAGCCTATTCGACTGAGAACCGGAAGCCGATACCGGACCTTCTGTCAGTTGCCGATTCCAAGGATCGCGGCATGGGACCTTGGCCGGCCGGGGAGCGGGCTGAATGTGCCGCGCCGGGTGACCGGCTTACGGGCGCTTGCCGCCGTTGGCCTTGAGCGCCCGGCCTCGACCCATAAATGGAACGGCAAACCGCCATTTCAAGCTGGGATGCCCGTGGCCGTAAGGCGGGTATCTAGGCGGTTAAGAAAATTGTGCATCCTGCAATGGTGCCGGGCTCCGGCCCTTACCGCCGAGCCAGTAGAGTGCTACGTCGACATCCCTGGCTGACCAATTGTGTCCGTTCCGGTTGGCGGTTGAGCGAAGGAGTTCTACCAGTTCCATGTAGCGTGAATAGCGGCCGGGTGCGGGGGAGAGGGTGTGGCCGAAGGTTTCCAATCCGGTTTGGGCGCGTCGATCGTAGACCGCCATACGCTCAGGTGCTGCGGCCAGCAGCAGGGCCGAAGCCAGCGCGTCTCCCCTTGCCGAAGCCTGGTAGCGGCGACAGTGCACTGCGGCCGGCGGCTGCCGCCTTAGGTACTGGCAGTGAATCGTCGTTTACGGCGGATACGGCTTTCTTCGTTACTTCTCGTATCTCCTGCTCTGTCATGCAAATCGGTGCTGTCAGGGCACGTAACAAAAACCGCAATGATTCTCGCCTGCCCGGTCAGATTGCGGACGTGCTGGCAGCTTAAGGCCCCCTGCGGGCACCACGCAGGGAGGCAAGCCCGGGGGGACGTCTCGCTTCGAGCGTATCGCAATTAGAGCCGAAATAGGCTCCTCAGCCTCTTCACACCCTCGCACCGGACCGTTAGCGTTTGAGTTGAGCGCATCTTCCCCAGACACTGGGTCTGACGGACTGTTGCTCCGGCACTACGCTCCGTTCAAGATTACCGTTCCTGAACTTGGACCGTAGGAAATAGGGTGGGCACGCAGTACCCACCCAGCTGGTACCCGCTCCCTGAACACGACAGCATGCGTGCAACCCTCAGACGGGGCGGAGGTTCCCACCTTGAGTGGGGACCATCAACCGCAGATAGACCCCCGGACGATAGTGCCGTCCCGGTACTTGCGCTACGGCCAGCGACCATCGCGGGTGCGAAAAGGGAAAGATACGCACCGGCTCCGGCGCCCACAAATGATTTCCTGTCCCCGTCTGCCTGCGAAATCCATCAAAAGAGAACAAAACGAGGCAAATCTCATGAAGAAGTCAATTCGGTTGTTGGGCACCACTCTGCTGGTCGCCGGTATGGGTATTGGCGGTACAGCACTCACCGCGGGTGCCGCGTCAGCGGATACCGGAACACAGGCCGCAAGCCTGCAAGTAACCGGCCAGTCCTGGTCAGACGGTGATAACTGTTGGTCCTCGGATGGCAACTGGAATAAGGACGGGCGTGACCGGAACGGCGACCGGTGCGGGGACGAAGGCAACCACAACGGTGACCACAAAGGTGACCGCAACGGTGACCACAAGGATGACCGCAACAGTGACCACAACGGGGACGGGCACCGCAGCCACTGCGACTGATCCCGTGCAAGCTGAATGAATTGGTCCCCGGCTGGAGGGCATCGCTTCACGGCGCTGTCCTCCAGCAGTGCCTCCCGGTGACGCATCAGCACAACTGGTTTCCGGACGTGCCCGTCGGCAGCTCTTCCAAGGCGCTGGCGAGCATCCGGTGGGACAGCAGAATGGTGTAGACGAACATCAAGGGTGGCCGACGGAGCCCATTCCGCCGCTGGCTTGTCCGTCTTTGGAATCGATGTTGACG
>JAODMA010000179.1 GCA_025464545.1 Arthrobacter sp.
GAGCTGCGACCGAGTCCTCCACGGTGATGCGGTTGACCACCTCGCCGCGGACGAGTGCCTCCAGTACCCAGGCGAGGTAGCCCGGGTGGATGCGGTACATCGTGGAGCAGGGGCAGATCACCGGATCCAGGCAGAAGATGGTGTGCTGCGGATACTCGGCGGCGAGGCGGTTGACGAGATTGATTTCCGTTCCCACGGCAAAAGTCGTCGGTACGGCGGCTGCGGCAATGGCCTTCCGGATGAAGTCCGTGGAACCGGCGGAGTCCGCCGCGTCCACCACCTCCATGGGGCATTCGGGGTGCACGATGACCTGGACGCCGGGGAACTCGGCACGGGCCTTTTCGATCTGCCCCACGTTGAAGCGCTTGTGCACGGAGCAGAAGCCGTGCCAGAGGATCACCCGGGAGTCGAGCAGGGCCTGTTCGGCGTTGCCGCCAAGGTCCTTGCGCGGGTTCCACATCGGCATCTGCTCCAGCGGCACGCCCATGGCCTTGGCGGTGTTGCGGCCCAGGTGCTGGTCCGGGAAGAACAGCACCCGCTGGCCGCGTTCGAAGGCCCACTCCAGCACGGTAGCGGCGTTCGAGGAGGTGCAGACGATTCCCCCGTGCTCGCCGCAGAAGCCCTTCAGGGCGGCAGAGGAGTTCATGTAGGTGACCGGGATGACCGGGACCCTGCCCTCGGCGTCGGGCTCGGTGCCCAAGAGCTCCTCGAGCTGTTCCCAGCACTCGGTGACGGAGTCGATGTCCGCCATGTCCGCCATCGTGCAGCCCGCGGCGAGATTGGGCAGGATCACGGCCTGGTCCGGCCGGGAGAGGATGTCCGCGGTCTCCGCCATGAAGTGCACGCCACAGAAGATGATGGCCTCCGCATCCGGCCGGGTCAAGGCGGCGTTGGCCAGCTGGAAGGAGTCGCCCACGAAATCCGCGTATTCGACCACTTCATCGCGCTGGTAGAAGTGCCCGAGGACCACGGCGCGGTCCCCCAAGGTGGCTTTCGCCGCCCGGATCCTGGCGTCGAGTTCGGCGTCGCTGGCCAACTTGTACTCGTCGGGGAGTTGGCCCTGCCGCGGGGTCGAGGAGGGGGCGACATCGGACACCGAGGCGCCCGGTCCATAGGCCGGCACGCCCGCGAGCGCCTCGGCGAGGTCGTAGTCCCAGGGCCCCCGGGCGAGTGCCGGACTGCAGGTGGAAGCGGCGGGGCGGCCGGCGGCCAGCGTGGTGGCCTGTTCGCGCGTGATCAGCTGGATGGCTGTGTTGACGCTGCTCATGGTGTGCTCCTGTTGTCTGGGTCAAGGCCTGGGCGGCCGGTAAAGCGGTAAAGGCGGGGCGGCCGGTGTTTGCCGCCCTGCAGGTACTGGTCGGTTTCTGCGATCTCGGGGGTGGCCTTGATCTGGCGGCGGAAGTTCGCCGGGTCAAGTTCCCGGTCCAGCACCGCCTCGTAGACCTCCCGGACCTGGGCCAGGGTGAAATACTCGCCGAGCAGGTGGTAGGCGATGGACCCGTAGGCCCTCGTGTTGCGCAGCCGCCACAGGGCGTAGTCGATGATCGCGTTGTGGTCGAAGGCCAGGTCGCCGAGCCGGTCTGCCCGGAACCAGCGCACGTTTTCGGATTCGTCCGCGAGGGCCGCCTCGGTCGGCTGGACCAGCGCCCAGTACACGATCGACACGACACGCTGGGTCGGCGAGCGGTGCAGGCCGCCGAATGCGTAGAGCTGTTCCAGGTAGCTTGGCGCGAGTCCGGTGGTCTCCCGCAGGTTGCGCGAGGCGGCATCCTGCAGCGATTCGGAGTGGGTCAGCGGGCCGCCCGGGAGGGCCCACAGGCCCTTGAACGGCTCCCGGATCCGCCGCACCAAGGGGATCCAGAGCGTGGGGCGGCCGGAGCGCTCGCTCGGACGGAGCGCGAAGATCACGGTGGAGATGGCCAGCGACGGCGGCGCGAGCTGGCGCTCCGAGACGTTGGCTGCTGTCGTGTAAACGGTGATCCACCCCGCAATCCGGGTTCCGGGCCAGCCTCGAAGGGCCTTGCCCGGACAGTTCCGGCCCGACCGCCGGATAGTTATAGTCAAATTGACTAGAACTGATTCTACGGCGTTGCTGCCCTGGCGCAAAATGTGTCAGCCAGGCCCCCGAGTGGACGGCCTGCCCGGCGGCTTGAGGATCGTCTAGCCCCGGCTCTTGGCCGCCGCCTCCAGAAGCGGCAGGGTGCGGCCCTGGAAATGGGTGTTGAGCACGATCACCGAGGAGGAGCGCAGCACTGTCCGGGTGGCGATCATGGCGTCGAGCACCCGCTGCAGGTCCGGGTTGGAACGGGCGGCGATGCGGGCCATCAGGTCCGAACTCCCGGAGACGGTGTGGATCTCGATCAGTTCGGGAATCTCCGCCAGGGCCGCCACGACGGCGTCGTGCCCCAGGTCCTGGTTGATCGTCAGGGAACAGAACGCCACCACGGGAAAGCCGAAGTGGCCCGGATCCGGCTGCGGCACCCACGAGCTGATGACTCCGCGGTCCTGCATCCGGTCCAGCCGCGACTGGACGGTGGCGCGGGCGACGTTCAGCACCCGCGAGGCCTCCAGGACCGAAGCCCGCGGGGAGTCCGTGAAGAATCGGACAATTTTCGCATCGAGAGTATCAACGTCCATCGATTCTTCCTCCTGAAGGTCCTTATGGCGGGCAAAACGCAACCGCTTCCCCCGTTGCGACTAACAAACTGCCATCATGCTCTCACGCCCGCGGTCCCCCGATGGCCCGAAGCGGCCGGCCAAAGGCGGTAAATTCAATAGGTCCCATAAGGACCCCCCGATCCAAACCACACGAAGGTTCGCCAGTATGACAATGAAGTCCACAGCGGAGCGCCCGGCCCTGGAACTCGGCCACACCATGAAGCCCCGCCAGCTCACCATGATGGGACTGGGCAGCGCGATCGGCGCCGGCCTGTTCCTCGGCTCGGGAGCGGGCGTCCAGGCCGCCGGCCCCGCCGTCCTGATCTCCTATCTCGTCGCCGGAACGCTGATCATCCTCGTCATGTGGGCGCTCGGAGAGATGGCCGCCGCCCATCCGAACAGCGGCGCCTTCTCGGTCTACGCGCAGAAGGCCATGGGCCAGACCGCAGGAGCCACCGTCGGCTGGCTCTGGTGGCTGCAACTCGTCGTCGTCATCGCGGCCGAGGCCCTCGGTGCCGCCGGGCTGCTGTTCAGCGTCTGGCCGGTGATCCCCGCCTGGGCGCTGTCGCTGATCTTCATGGTGGTTTTCACCGCCATCAATCTCGCCGGCGTGAAGAACTTCGGCGAGTTCGAATTCTGGTTCGCCATCCTCAAGGTGGCCGCGATTGTGATCTTCCTGGCCATCGGTGCCGCCCTGCTGCTGGGCTGGCTGCCGGACGTCCAGTCCCCCGGCCTGGCAAACATCACCTCCGACTTCGCCCCCGCAGGCCTGGGCGGCATTGCCACCGCCCTGTTCGTCGTGATTTTCGCCTTCGGCGGCACCGAGATTGTCAGCGTGGCCGCCGCCGAGACCGAAAACCCGGAGCACAGCGTCGCCCAGGCGATCCGCACGGTGGTCTGGCGGATCCTGGTGTTCTATATCGGCTCGGTCTTCGTCATCGCCGCTGTCCTTCCGTCCACCTCCGAGGCATTGGCATCGCCGTTCGCGGGCGTCCTCGACATGGCCCGCATCCCGGGCGCGGGTACGGCCATCACCCTGGTGGCCGTGGTTGCGCTGCTTTCAGCCCTGAACGCCAACCTGTACGGCGCCTCCCGCATGGTCTTTTCCCTGTCCGAGCGGGGCGAGGCACCCCGGATCCTGTCGCGGCTCACCAAGGCCCGCGTCCCCGCGGTCGCGGTCGGCGTCTCCGTGTCGTTCGGCTTCCTCGCCGCCGTGCTCGAACTGCTCTTCCCGGAACAGATCCTGCCGGCCCTGTTCCAGCTCGTCGGCTCCACCTGCCTGGTGGTCTGGGGCACGGCACTGGTGTCCCAGCTGATCCTGCGGCGGCGCGCCGACCGCGACGGCACCGTGCTGCCGCTGCGAATGAAGGGGTTTCCGGGGCTGACGGTCTTCGGGCTCGTGCTCCTGGCGCTGATCTTCGCCGTTGGCTTCAGCAACCCGGACAGCGGCCGGCAGCTGTTCAGCACTCTGGCCCTGGTGGCCGGGATCGCTGCGGCGTGCTGGATCGGCGCCCGGCTGACCCGCTCGCGCCGGGTCGGCCAGAGCGCGGACCGCGGCAATCCGGCGGACCTGGGGAAGTAGCGCCCGGCCGAACAGCGCCGCCCAGACTGCACAAACTGTAACGCCCGACCGCGGTCCGGCTGGCAATCTTGTGCAGTCTGGTCAGTGTCTCCCGGGCTGATTGCCCAGCCGCGGCGGGGTGACTAGGGTCACAGGCATGGACACACTTCCTCCCGCGGTTTCCGGCGACGCTGCCGGTCCGCTCTCACCCGCCCAGCTTCGCGGGCTCTACTCACTGATGGTGGCCGTCCGCCACCTCGATACCTCGGCCATCGCCTGGCAGCGGCAGGGCATCATCCCCGGCTACGCGCCGGAATTCGGCCAGGAGGCGGCCCAGGTGGGCAGCGGCTACGCCGTGGACACCACCCGCGACTTCGTCTTCCCCACGTACCGCGAGATGGGCGTCGCCCGAACCATGGGCGTGGACATGGTGGCCTACATGTCCACGCACAAGGCCACCTGGCACGGCGGCCTCTATGATCCGCTGGAATCCCGGCTCGCCCCGATCCAGGCCGTTGTGGCCGGTTCGGTGCTGCACGCCGTCGGCTGGGCTCACGGCCAGACACTCGCCGGCCCCGCCGGCGGCGGGCTCGGCGTGGCCCTGACCTACTTCGGCGACGGCGCCTCCTCGCAGGGCGACGTCCACGAGGCGATGAACTTCGCGGCCGTAATGAAGGCGCCCGTGGTGTTTTTTGTCCAGAACAACGGCTGGGCCATCTCGGTCCCCACCGAACGCCAGGTGGCCGGCGGCTCGGTGGCTGCCCGCGCTGCCGGCTACGGCATGCCCGCCCTGCAGATCGACGGGGACGACGTCGTCGCCGTTGTCGACGCGACCCGCCGCGCCTTTGCGCACGCCCGGGCCGGGAACGGCCCCGTGCTGATCGAGGCGATGACCTACCGGCGCGGCCCGCACTCCACCTCCGATGACCCCGGGCGCTACCGTTCCCTGGACGAGGAACGCGACGGCGCGGGCGCGGACCCGCTGGAGCTGTTCCGGCAGCGGCTGCTGGCGGAGGGCCTCGCGGATGAGGAGTTCTTCGCCGCAGCCCTGGCCGCCGCCAAGGCCGAGGAGGAGCAGATCCGCACCGGTCTTCAGGCGCTCGGGTCCCGCCCCGGCGCGGAAATGTTTGACCTGGTGTTCCAGGAAACCACCCCTGCCCTGCAGGCCCAGGCCGCCAACTGGCGCGAGGAGTCCGAACATGTCTAACTCGATTCTCGAAGGCGCCAGCACCGCAGGTGCGAACACGGCGGACGAGCCCGGCGCATCCGCGTCCGCCGCCACCGCGGTAATGTCCATGCAGCAGGCGCTGAACCGGGCGCTCGATGAGGTGCTCGCGGAGAACCCCAAAGCCGTCATCTTCGGCGAGGACTGCGGCCGGCTCGGCGGCGTCTTCCGCATCACGGACGGGCTGCAGGCCAAGCACGGCGAGCAGCGCGTCTTCGACACCCCCCTGGCCGAATCAGGCATCCTCGGCATGTCCGTGGGGCTGGCGATGGCCGGGTTCCACCCGATCCCGGAGGTCCAGTTCGACGGCTTCGCCTACCCGGCCATCAACCAGATCGTCTGCCAGATCGCGCGGATGAACTACCGCAGCCGCGGCAAGCTGCCGATGCCGATCACCCTGCGGGTGCCCAGTTTCGGCGGCATCCGCGCCCCCGAACACCACGGCGAAAGCCTCGAGGCGCTCTTCGCGCACGTGCCCGGCCTCAAGGTGGTCTCGCCGTCGAACCCGCACGAGGCGTACCACCTGCTCAAGTACGCCGCGACGCGGCCGGACCCGGTGATCTTCATGGAGCCGAAGTCGCGGTACTGGCAGAAGGGCGAGGTCGACGCCGCCCGGCACGATACAGACGGCGGCTCCCCCACCGGGGCCAAGGTTCAACGCCAGGGACG
>JAODMA010000207.1 GCA_025464545.1 Arthrobacter sp.
GCCACAGCGCCGGCCTTCGCCTCCACGCTCGCCGAACTCGACGGCGCCGCCTCCGGGCAGCTGGTCAGCGTCGCCCCGAGGGGCGGTGATGCCACGGCACTCCAGCAGGACGCCCAGGGGCGCGGGATGTCCGCATTCCTCTCTGCCGTACGCCTGGCATCCGGCGACCCGGAGATCAAGAACTTGACGAACGACGCCCCGTTCTCCGCCGACGCATGGGCGGCGGACTCACGCAGCCACGACGCCGTCGTCGCCCTCGTGCGGGCCGCCGCGCTGGCTGAAAGCGGCGATCCGGCCAAAGTCGGCGCGGCGTTGCGCACTCTGTCGTTCGGTCCGGGGGAGGGCCTCGCCGGTCCGGCGCTGGACTTCTCGCGCTCCGCAGCGCTGACGGCGGAGGCAACGCCGGTCTACGCTTCCCCTCAAAACCTGGGCCTGCGCCCGCCGGACGAGGACGCCCCGCGGCTCGTCTGGGTGCCGGCGGCGGCGAACCCCTGATCACCCGCCGGCTCGCCCCTGAGCCGTCGGTTCACCATTCCACCACGGAAGGAGCGCCCCGGTGCGTGTGCTGATCGACCTGGACGAGCGTCGCATTGAGTGCGAGGTGGCTCAGGCCGCGCCGGCCTCCACGCTGGCAGACTTCGTGGAGGCCGCCGGCGGCCCGCGGCTGGCACCTGATGAGGCGGTGTTCGTGAACGACGCCGAGGTGCGTGGTTCCACCCCCATCTCGGAGCTGATCTTCCTGGAGGGCAGCCGCATCTCCCGGGCGCCGTGGCAGACTCCGCAGCGCGTGCGCGGCTGGAGCGTGACGCTCGCCGGCGGCCAGCGCACCGGCGGTGTGACTGACGTCCCGCACGGGCGCGAGATGCTCATCGGCCGGTCCCCGCACGCCGATCTAACCCTTCCCACCGGAAGCGCGTCATGGGACCACTGCCGGCTGCGCCGCGAAGAGGACGGCCTGCGGGTGCTCGATGGCGGGTCCACGAACGGCACCCTCGTCAATGGCGAACCCGTCGGGGAAGACGGGGTCCTGGTCACCGAAACCGCCACGATCACGGCGGGCGGCACAGTGCTCCTCCTGCGCCGGTCCCTGGACGAGACGCCCGCCCCGGCGCCCGGCAGCTTGCACAACCTCACTCCGGCGGCGACAGCGCCGTTCAACCGGCCTCCCCGCCCCGGGCAGGCCCGGGCGGGCGACACCCTGGTCCCGCCGAGCCGCAAGGACGTGCCACCAGCCAGCAAGTTCAGCTACATCACGGTGCTGGCGCCCCTCGTGATGGCGGCGGCGATGGTCATGATCCTGGGGGATATGCGCTTCGCGATGTTCGCCATGCTCAGCCCGGTGATGGCCGTGGGCATGTGGTTCGAACAGAAGCGCCGCTACGCCCGGGGCCTCAAGGAGGAAGACGCGCGCTTCGCCGGGGCGCTCCAGGAGTTCGAGCAGCAGGTCCGCGCAGCTGCAGCGACGGAGACCGCACGACGTCATCGGATGATTCCCGATCCCGCGACCGTAGTCCGGCGCCCCGCACTCCCCACCACGTCCTTGTGGCAGCGCCGCGCAGACGCCGACGACTTCCTGGCCCTGCACGCCGGCACAGGTGACGTCCCCTGGAATCCCGAGGTTGACCGCACAGCCGGATCGCGGCTGGACGAGAAGGTGAAAGACTCCCTCGCGGCCGCGCGCCTCCAGGCCGCGCCGGTGCTCGTGGACCTGACCGACGCCGGCGTGGTGGGCATCGTGGGGCCGCGGGAGGGGGCCCTGGCGCTCGCGCGATCCCTCCTGGCCCAGGCCGCGGTGCATGTGGGTCCAGCGGACCTGACCGTCGGCGTCTTCTGCGACGCCGGACGCGCTGACGAGTGGGAGTGGGCCTCGTGGCTGCCGCACACACGCCAGGCCGGCAGCAGCACAGGGGAGCGGTGGATGTCCGCGCACCGCGAGAAGAGCGTCGCCATGCTGCGTACGCTCAAGGACGCCGTCCAGGAGTTGCCGACACCGGCGTTGTTGGTCGTCCTGGACTCCGAGGTGCTCACGGAGGGCAGGGACGCCCCGGCGCGCGCGCTGCTCGGCACGGGCCGGTCCATGCCCGGAGTCCATGTCAACCCGCAGCAGCGCCCGCCCCGGGTGGCGGGCATCGTCATCGCGACCTCGGAGGAGCAGTTGCCGGCCTCCTGTACCACAATCATCAGGGTGGGGGAGGACGCCGCGGCCACTGTGGACCAGCCGGAGGACCTGACCCGCGTGGAGGACGTCATCCTGGCGGGTTTGGACCAGGAGGAGGCCCTGCGCTGCGCGATGCGCGTGGCGCACTTCGATGATCCGGAGCTGAGCGTGCCCGGGGCCTCCCTGCCCCCGCTCGTGCGGCTGCCCGGGCTCCTCGGCTACGACCGCCCGGACTCGACCACGATCCGTCGCCTGTGGCAGGCTTCCACCGGAGTGTCCACCCCGATCGGCACAGGGGAGAACGGAACCCTGACCCTGGACCTGGTCAAGGACGGCCCGCACGGCTTGGTCGGCGGCACCACCGGATCCGGCAAGTCGGAGTTCCTCCGCTCGCTTGTGGCCGGCCTCGCAGCACGCAACGATCCGACCCGCCTGAACTTCATCCTCGTCGACTTCAAAGGCGGGGCCGCCTTCAAGGCATGCGAACGCCTTCCGCACACCATTGGCACGATCTCCAACCTGGACGAGCAGCTCGCCGACCGGGCCATCCGGGCCCTGGAAGCGGAGATGGAGCGCCGCCAGAGGGTCTTCGCAGAGGCCGGCGAGGGCATCGACAACCTGACCGCCTATCTGGCCACGAACCCGGCCGAGCCCATGCCCCGCCTGCTGCTCGTGATCGACGAGTTCGCCATGCTTGCCAAGGACTTCCCGGACGTGCTCAAGGCGCTCGTCAGTGTGGGCGCAGTCGGGCGCACCCTGGGTGTGCACATGATCCTGGCGACACAGCGCCCTGCCGGCGTCGTCAGCGACGACATCCTCGCGAACACGAACCTTCGGGTGGCCCTGCGCGTGCAGAGCCGCGACGATTCCAACAACGTCATCGGTGTGCCCGCCGCCTCCGCCATCGGCCGGGCCCAGATGGGCCGCGCATTTGTGAAACTCGGCCAGGACGACATCACACCCGTGCAGACAGCCCTCGTGACCGGACGGGCGCAGCTCGGAGGCGGCCCTGCCGTGGACGTGCGCGAGATACGCCAGTTCGGCGTCCCCGTGCCGGCTGCGGCGCCACCGCGGTCTGCAGCCGTGGACGAGAACGACCTGGACCTTCTCATCGACGCGGTTGTCGAAGCCAACACCGAGGCAGGGTACGCCCAGCCGCGGCAGGTCTGGCCGGAGGCCTTGGGCGAGCGCGTGGAGCTTGAGGGTTTCCTCCCTCAGCCGGACGGCGGCTTCCCTGCCGAACCGTCCGGCTCTGCCACCGCCCCGGCACCCCGGCTCCTGCCGCTGGTGGGCGCCGTCCAAGGCTCCTCCGTCCTGGTGGCCGTCGTGGACGAGCCGGAGCTGCAGCGCCAGTCCGCGGCGGGTTGGGACATGTCCGTGGGGAACCTAATGCTCATGGGCGTTGCCGGCTCCGGCACGAGCACCACCTTGGCCTCGATCGCGCTGGCACTGGCGAAGGACGCCGACCCCGCCGAGCTGGACCTGATGATCCTTGACCTGGGCTCCCGTGAGCTCGAGGCGCTCGAAGGCCTGCCGCACACCGTGGCGTACGTGGGCACCGGTGCCGGCGCCAAGGAGCAGCAGGCCCGCTTCCTGCGGCACCTGCACACCGAGCTGGAGAGCCGCCGCGCGGAGCCTGGCAGGCGCCGCCGCACAGTGGTGCTGCTGGACGGCCTGGCCTCGCTGCGGGACGAGTTCCAGGATTTCGAAGGGCAGCAGCTGCTGTCTTTGCTCTACCGGGCCTACGCGGACGGCCCGGCGCTGGGACTGTCCTTCGCGGTCTCCACCACACGCGCCAAGGCGGTGCCCTCGGCCATGAACGAAGTGACCTTGCAGAAGTGGCTCTTCCGGCTGGCGGACGCCTACGACTACTCCTCGCTCGGCGTCCGGGGCAAGGAGATCCCTGCTGCGCTTCCTGGACGCTGCGTGGATCCCCGCACGTCGCTCCAGATGCATGTGGCCACGCCCGGCATCGGGGTCGAGGCTGCGGTGGATCGTGTGCGGCAGGCCTGGGAGCATGCGCCCGCGAAGACCCCGGCGATCAGGCGCCTGCCCTCCGACGTCACGATGCTGGAGCTGGGCGTGGAACCGCGGCTGGAGGCCGAGCCTTGGCTCGTCCCGGTGGGAATACGGGAGGCGGACCTCGCCCCTGCGTTCCTGGAGATCTACGAGGGCGAGCACGCGCTCGTCGCCGGGCCCGCCCGTTCGGGTAAGTCCACGCTGCTGCTTGCCCTGGCCGCAGCCCTGCGTGGCGCTCCGACCTCCCGGGGACCGGCGCAGGTGTGGGGCATCTGCGATCGTCGCTCGCCCTTGGCCCTCGCCGGGCTGGACCGCGTGGCTGTCGGCACGGATGAGGTGCCGGCCCTGCTGGCCGCCTTGCGGCTCGAGCGCGGCCCAGTGTTTCTGCTGATCGACGATGCGGAGCGCTTCGAGGACGGCGATCTATCCATCGCGGGGGTCGTGGCATCCGGGCAGCCGGGGTTGTGCGTCATTGCGGCCGGACGGTCCGCGGATCTCCGCGGGCTGTACAGTCACTGGACCAAGACGCTCCGCAAATCCCGGCTGGGTGTGCTGCTGCAACCGGATGTAGATTACGACGGCGAGCTGCTGGGCGCCGTACTCCCGCGCAGGGCGCCTGTGGCGCTGACTGCAGGGCGTGGATATATCGCCGTCGGCGGGCAACTGGCGCTGATCCAGTCGATGAGCGCCGGGGGCTGACCCGGCGTCGAGCGCCTGCCAAGCAAGAGTGGGCGGAGGGGCCTTGGGCAATCAGATCGAAAGCGTTGGAGAGTACGGTATGAAATTGGCAGAGACGGGTCAGGCTCTGGGAGCGTCCTACCGCTTCGGCGAACGGGTGGGCTCCGGCGCCGTCGGCGAGGTCTGGACCGTCACCTCGGCCGACGGCCGGACGTTTGCCGCCAAGGTCCTGCGCCCTGAGCACGCCGACGATCCCTCGCTCGTGGAACGGTTCGTCCGCGAGCGATCCGTGCTGCTTGGGCTGCAGGACTCCCACATCGTCACGGTCCGCGACATGGTGGTGGAGGGGGCGCGGTTGGCCATCGTCATGGACTACGTCGCGGGAGGCTCGCTGCGGGACGCGGTGAAGGACGCCGGCCCGCTGCGTCCCGTGGACGCGGTCAACGTCGCCGCCGAAGTGTTCGACGCACTGGCTTTCGCCCACTCACGAGGTGTGACGCACCGCGACATTAAGCCGGACAATGTGCTGCTCGCCCGCCCCTGGCCTGAGTGTGGCGCGGGCGACGTACGAGTCTCCGACTTCGGCATCGCCGACGTTGTGGGCGAGAGGATCCGCCAGACGACCGGTCTCATCGGCACTCCGCAGTACATGCCGCCCGAGCTCATCAGCCAGGGCCGGTCCGGCCCGCCGGGCGATGTGTACTCAACGGGCGTCCTGCTCTACGAGCTCCTCGCCGGGCGCACTCCTTTCGCGGGGCCGGGGACCGACTTCAGCGTCGCGTACCGCCATGTTTCCTCGCGCCCGCCGCGGATTCCCGTGGACGACGCGGTATGGGACGTAGTCGACGGGCTGCTGTCAAAAGACCCCGCCCAGCGCCCGACCGCGCGTGAGGCCGCGTCGATGCTCCGGCGTCTGGTGCCTCGCCTTGCCGGCGCCGCCCCGATCGCGCGTGCCGAGGCCCCGGAGGACTTCGACGACGCCGAACGCTCGGCCACCGTCGTCCGGGGCGCTTTCACGGACGAGTTACTCACGGCTTTCGCGTCAACCTCGCCGGCTGATCACGCCGGGGAAGCGCCCGAGCTTGGGGAGGCGGGCAGCGCAACCATCGCCCGTCCGCTTCCGCGCCGCGAAGTGCGGCCGCGGGCGGAGGCCCGGCTCGAGGAAGAGGACGCCACCCCGTTCTGGCGCACTCGTAAAGCGCTGCTCCTCGCCGGCGCCGCGGCCCTTCTCCTCGCCGCGATGGTCACCGGGTTCGTCGTCCTCGCCCCTACAGGTCAGCCAGTGGCGCCGACGGCCGGCGGCGACCAGGTGTCCAAGCAGCTGCAGGACGCGGCCCTTCCGACCGGTCTGACGATCTCGCGGGATGCCTCCTACGAGCCGTCCTCCGGTGAGATCCGCCTGACTGTTGCGTACGCGGCGCAGAAGGCGCCATTGTCCGGCGAATTCCTTGAGGTGATTCCGGGCCTGGCCGAGGGGGAAGCGTGCCCGGCGGTCACGTGGGACGGGGCTTCCGTGAGCCGGAATCAGGCCTCGATCACCGGCCTTGACGTCGAGTGCGGCTGGAAGCTCTCGGGGTTGGAGATCCCGGCGGGAGGGTCAGTCCGAGTGACCGCCAAGGTTTCGGTGTCGCCCGCGGACCAGCAGGCGATCGACGCGTGGCTGCGGGCCGGGTCCGAGGCGACGACGGCGGCGACGCAGGACCCTGCCGTCAAGGGCACCGCCTTTCCCGTCCAGCGGCTTAAGGGCGTGGAAGTGCGCACTCCGGCGCGCGTCGTGACGCCCAGCCCGCTGATGATCACCCTGGTGCCAGTGTGGGCCGGCGGCGCCGATGAGCTGAACCCGCTCTACGTCAGTCCTGCCTCGGGCAAGCCCTCGCAGATGCTCGACGCGGTGGGCGGCGGCGAGAAGGGGGTCCGGTTCTCCGACGGTTGCGGCGGTGCACTGGCAGTGGACAGCGCGGGGCTCACCGTGACGGCATTGCAGATCACGCCCCAGTGCACCGTACGCGCCAGCGTTGGGAACTTCACCGAGCTGCAGTCCCCGAGTTTCGGGATCACGTCCCGCGAGAACTCGTAGGACTGGGGTTGCCACCGCGCGGCAATTACTTTGGTCCAGACGTGCGGCCCGCACGACCATGCGGGGTTGTGCGGGCCGAGGTCATGCGGTGGTAGGGAGGCTGTCGGTTTTGAAGTATTGGTTGCGGCGGGGCCGTTGGCGCGGGTCGAGGTGTGGTGGCGGGATGAACAACGGAATCCCGGTCCGGAGATGGATGGT
>JAODMA010000219.1 GCA_025464545.1 Arthrobacter sp.
TGTGCTGGGTGGATGCCGCCCCGACGGTGTCGTCCCACCACTGGTCGCGGCCCTCGTGCCAGTCCACCTCCTGGCCGTTGCGCTTGACGACTACGACGTTCTGGACCGTGTGGCCGTCGTGGGCCAGGGCCTCGTCGACGGCAGGCTTCAGGGCGCTGGGCTTGCCGCGGCGGTAGGTGCCGTCTGCGGTGACCACGAGCTTGGCCTCGGCGTCGTCGATCCGGGAACGCAGCGCATCGGCGGAGAAACCACCGAAAACCACCGAGTGGATGGCACCGATTCTGGCGCACGCCAGCAGCGTGATCACGGCCTCCGGAATCATCGGCAGGTACACCGCCACCCGGTCACCCTTGGCTACGCCGAGGGATTCGAAGGCGTTCGCGGCCTTCTTCACTTCTTCGGTCAGCTGAGCATAGGTGTACGCGCGGGTGTCGCCCGGCTCGCCCTCGAAGTAGATCGCGATCCTGTCGCCGTGTCCGTTCTCCACATGGCGATCCAGCGCGTTGTACGCTGCGTTGACCTCACCGCCGACGAACCATTTGGCGAACGGAGGGTTGGACCAGTCCAGCGTCCGGGTGAAGTCCTTGTTCCAGCTCAGGAGTTCGCGGGCTTGCTTCGCCCAGAAGGCGGGGCGGTCCGCGTCAGCCTCCGCGTAGTCGGCTGCGGTGACCACGGCGTTGCTGGCGAACTCGGCCGAGGGAGCGAATTTCCGGTTCTCGTGCGACAGGTTTTCGAACGCGTCGCCCTGCTGGGGCGTGTTGGCGGAAGACGTAGCGCCAGGGGCCTGGGTCGTCGTGGCGCCGGGGGTCTGCTGGGACATGGTGAACCTCATCATTCATCGATCCGTGCTGCGCGTGGCGCCCGGATCTCCTCCACGCCGGGCCGCAGGCGCGACGTCGGGCGGCGGTCGATCACGGGCGTACCGCAAAGAACTGTTCCGCAACAAACACTAATACCTGGGTACGACAGAAGGTGTGCCCCATCACGTCGGGAGCCGTGAGCGGTGTTTGTTTAGCGCCGAATGGCATTCGTCAGCGGCCTGCATGGCCCCGGGCCCCGGCTCTGGCGCTGCCTGTGATCGACGGACAAAAGGGGGCCAGGAACCTTATGGACAGAGGCACGATGAGACTTTGGGGTCCGATGCCGAGCACGACTTGGCCAGCCGGCATGAGCCGACGGATGACGCGGATTCGGCGGCGCCGCGCACGGCTTGTCAGCTAGTGATCGGACGGTCACTTGGATAGGCTGAGATGGAGTTGTGACATCCGATGGAGGCGACCTGACCGTGCGCGGTCCGGTGTCCGCCTGCCGTTCCGCGGCACCGTCCCGGGTTGCACCATGCTAAGGAGAACAGAATGAACGAGCAAGCTAACGGGCAGCTCCACGCGCCTTCCGACGGCCCCGGCGTCGCCGGGCCCGCCCGTCCTGCCGGCTTCGGGGACGCTCCCCGTTTCACGGTGGACAAGGCGAAGGGAAAGTCCGGCGTGAAGAACGAGGCCGTCCTGGGCCCGTTCACCGTCAGGGACCTGACTGTTTTCGGCTCGACGTTGATTCTCTTCATCGCTTCGCTGATTCCGATGTTCGCTGTCCGCTACAACCTGTGGAACCTCGGCAGCCTCTTCTTCCTGGGCCTCGGCATCCTGCTGCCGCTGATTGTCAGTGCCCTGTTCGTGGCGCGCCGCGTGAGCCCCGGGACGAGGATGCGGATCGGTTCATTGTCCGTGGACCAGTTCGCCTCCGTCGTGGCGTCCTTCGCCCTCGCCTTCTTCTTCCTCGCCGTGGCCGGTGCCTACGTGCCGGCCATGCTGCTGGCCCTTGTGGGGGCACTGGGACTCTTTGCAGCGACCGTCCTCGCCCGCCTGATCCCTTACCTGGCCGGCGACTTCCTGGACCGCGAGGAGACCCCTGCGCATGTGGTGGCACGCGATGCTGCGGCGCCTGTACGCAAGCCCCGGGAGCCCAAGGAAGCCAAGGAAGCCAAGAAGCCGGGCCGCGGTACGGGTACCGTCGCAGGCTGGGCTAAGCGCATGAGCCCCGGCGGCCCGGCAGCAACGCCGGCCCCGCGCGCCGCCGAGCCGCCCTTCGCGGCTGCGAACGACGCCGTTCCAGGCACCGCCGCTGCCCCTCCGGCTGGGGCCACCGCGGTGTCAGCCGGGTCATCCGCTGCCGCGGATGCGCAGGCCGCTTCGGCCCCACGGGCCGTTCCTGCCCCGGGGCACGGTGCTGCGGCAACAGGTTCCCCGGAAACCCAGGTTTCCGGCGTTGTTCCTGCCGCAAATGCAGCCCCTTCGACGGCGGCCCCGACCGCAACTGCTACGCCGGCCGTCGCAGAGCCAGCCGGTCCGTCCGCCGTTGAGCAGACCGGGGCTCCCGGCGTCGTGCAGCCCGCCGCGAACACCGCAGCCGCCCCGGCCGCCGCGGCCGAGCCGGCAAGTGAGGAACGGCAGGCGAACACTGCAGCGGCTGCCGAGCAGACCCGCGCGGCGGACGTGCCGGCGGCCACCAGCAACAGCGCGCCCACCACCATCAACCCCCAGGTACGGTCACAGGAGCCGATCGGGGCCACGGTAGATCCAGCAAACCGGACAGCGCCGAACCAGGCCCAG
>JAODMA010000233.1 GCA_025464545.1 Arthrobacter sp.
ATGCCCAGCCACGGAAGAAAAACGGCCATCCGCCCCATAGGACGACCGGCGTTGGCGTCCGGTCGCACGCATCCGGTCCTCGCGCCGCTTCTCCGCGGGCATCCCTGATTTCCGTCTGGAGCACCGGCGCCTTGAACCCCAGACGGTGCATCAGCGCCCGGCTGACGGACTCCCCCGGTGATCCCGACGCTGGATCGGCGAATTCCAGGGCGGCCCGGATGCGCCGCGCTGCCGCCGCCGAGTAGTTCCCGGCGATTTCGGTCTCCAGCGTCCCGCGGTCCAGCGGCGGCGGAGCGCCCGGCGCGGACCTCAGGACATGGTCGAAGACCGTGACGGCCTGCTCGAAGGAGTCAAAGGCCGCGAGGTCCAGCGCTGTCCGCACCCGGCAGGTCACCAGAAGCCCGTGACGTTCCGCGATATGCAGCGTTCCCATGTCGACTGCATGGCGCCGGACGCCGGCCCGGGACCGCCCGCCGGCGGCGTCGGCGCACCCCACTCCTCCGCTCGGACGTAGACTCCCGGCCGGATGCGACGCAGTTGCCCGGCTTCGGCCTGCCGGGCGAGGTCCCGGCTGTCCCTGCCCAAGCGGGCGTGGTCACTGCTGAGAATCAGGGCGGGGCGGTCCATGCCTCGATCCTCATGCGTGCGGAACGCGCGGGCAACGGCGTCTGTGGCCCATGTGGACAACAGGGGCGCGGCGGAATGCGCTGCGGTTTTGGACCGCCGCTGCGTGGATCCGGGCAGCGGCCGTCTGATTCCGTAGCGGAAACGTGAACCGCTGCGCAGCGGGAGGCTAGGCCTGGAGGATCGGCGTCACGGCCGCGCCGACGGCGGCCCTGATCCGGCCGTGGAGTGCGCGGAGCGTGTGCCGGTCCGTGCGCACCTCGATGATGCTGCGGCCCTGCCACGGTTCGGCCAGCGCAGCGGCGAGCCCCGCCGTCGTGCTGACCCGGCGGTGCGCCACGCCGTACGCCGCGGCGAGGGCGGCGAGGTCCACCGAGTGAGGGGTGCCAAAGAGGCGTTCGACGGCGGCCCCGTAACGGCCCGAGGCTTCGACGGCACCGTGTTCCAGGAGCCCGAAGATGGCGCCGCCGGCGTCGTTGAGGACCACGATCCGCAGGCCGGGCTCGGGTTCCCCGGCGCCGAGCAGGAGTCCGCCGGCGTCGTGCAGGAAAGTGACGTCGCCCAGCAGCACAGTCGTGTCCTGCCGGCCGCCAAGGGCGATGCCGGTGGCCGTGGAGATGGTGCCGTCGATACCGGACAGGCCGCGGTTGGCGAAGACGGTGGCCTGCGGTTCCGGTGCGGGCGCGCCGGCGAGGTCGACGTCGCGGATGCCGTTGGAGGACCCGAGCACCAGCTGGCCGCGCGAGTGCTGCCAGACGAGGGCGCCCACGGACGGTCCGGTGGCCGCGGCGTTTCCGGCCAGCAGGGAATCGACGGTGTGCTGCGCGGCGGCCCCGGCAAGCAGCCAGGCATCCAGCCAGGCCGCGGACCCGCGTCCGGCGAAGTCGGCCAGGTCCGTCAGGTTGTTCAGCGGCAGTTCGGTGCGCCGGCCGGGTTCGTACCAGGCGACCGGAACGGGCTGGTACAGGGCGGAGGGGACGTCGGCGCGGGCCAGAAGGGCGCTCACTGGCCGGGAGAGGGTGGGCCGGCCGAACAGCACCACACGTTCGATCGGATGGGCGGACTCCGGCCCGAAGTGCTCCAGCAGCAGCCGGTAGGGCCCCACCGCGTTCGGCCCGAAGCGGGCGTCGGAGGACGGCTCGGCCAGCAGCGGCAGGCCATGGGCGCGGGCGAACGCCTCGGCAACCGGTCCTGCGTCGTGCCCGGCCAGCACCACGGTGCGCCGCTTGGGGAGCTCGCCGGAAGCGGGCGGAAAGTCCAGGGCCAGGGGTCCGCGGGCGGCGCGGTACACCCGGCGGCCGGACTCGGGCGGGAGCTTCTCGCCCGGGGCGGGAACCAACGGGTCGCGGAACGCCAGGTTCAGCTGCACCGGCCCGGGCGGGGTGTCCTCGAACGCGCCGGTGGCCGCGCTCAGGGCGGTCTCCACGGCGCGCTGCGGGTCGGTGCCGGCCGGGATGTCGACGGCGAAGCGCACGTGGTCACCGAACAGGTCCAGTTGCACCGTGGTCTGGTTCGCCCCGGTCCCCCGGAGTTCCTCGGGCCGGTCCGCAGAGATGACCACCAGCGGCACGGCGGCGTGGTTCGCCTCCATCACCGCCGGCAGCAGGTTCCCGACGGCGGTTCCGGAGGTGGTCAGCACGGCCGCCGGGGCTCCGGTGGCCAGGGCGAGGCCGAGGGCCGTGAAGCCGGCGGAGCGCTCGTCGATGCGGACCAGCAGCTCCACCCGCCCGGCGGCGTCCGCTTCGGCGAGGGCGTACGCCATTGGCGCGGAACGCGAGCCCGGGGCCACCACCACCCAGCGCACCCCGGCGTCGAGCAGCGCCGCGACAGCGATGCGCGCGGCGTCCAGCGCGCCGAGCCCGCCGACCGCACTCACATGTTCTCCGGCGTTTCGATGCCCAGCAGCTCGAGGCCGCCGGAGAGCCGGCGCAGCACAAGGGCACACAGGGCCAGGCGGGAGTCCCGGACGGATTCCTCGGCCTTCAATACCGGGCACTGGTCGTAGAAGGCGGTGAAGAGCTGCGCGAGTTCGAAGAGGTAGGTGGACAGCCGGTGCGGCTCGAGCAGCTCACCCACCCGGCTCAGGGTGGCGCCGTACTCCAGCAGGTGCAGGGCAAGGGCACGCTCGGCGGGTTCGACGACGGCGATCGCCGTCGCCGGCGTCCCGCCGTCCGCGTTTCTGCTGGCAGTGTCGGTTGCGGCAGTGTTGGTTTTGGCAGTGAGGTGGTGTTCCAGCACTCCGGCCTTGCGCAGGATGGAGCGGATCCGCGCGGCTGCATACTGCACGTAGGGTCCGGTGTTGCCGCTGAGGGCCAGCATGCGGTCGAAGTCGAAGACGTATTCGGTGTCGTGGCCCACGGACAGGTCCGCGTACTTGACGGCGCCGATGCCGACCTGCCGGGCGGTCACCGCGCGTTCCTGCTCGGTCAGCTCGGGCCGGCTGGCGTCGATCACGGCGCGGGCGCGGTCCACGGCTTCCGCCAGCAGGGCCATGAGCTTGACGGGGGCGCCGGAGCGGGACTTCAGGATTTTCCCGTCGTCGCCCAGCACATTGCCGATCTGCACGTGGACGGCCTCGACGGTGTCCGGCAGCCAGCCGGCGTCGCGCGCGGTGGCCAGAACCATCCGCAGGTGCACGTTCTGCGGGGCACCCACGACGTAGAGGACGCGGTCGGCCCGCAGGTCGCGGACCCGGTAGCGGATGGTGGCGAGATCGGTGGTGCCGTAACCGTAACCGCCGTCGGACTTGCGGATGATCAGTGGCAGCGGCTGGCCGTCCCGGCCGGTGAAACCTGCGGGGAAGGTGCAGAGGGCGCCGTCGCTGACCCGGGCGATGCCGAGGTCCTCGAGTTCCTGGCACAGCTGTGCCAGATGAGCGTCGTAGGAGCTTTCGCCGGCTATGTGGTCGTCGGTGAGGCTGATCCCGAGCGTGGAGTAGATGGCATTGAAGTAGCGCTTGGACTGGGCGACGAGCCGCTGCCAGACGGCGAAGGTGGCTGGGTCCCCGCCCTGCAGTGCGACCACGCGGAGCCGGGCCCTGGTGGCGAAGCCGTCCTCCTCGGTGGCGGAGGCGTCGAACTTGGCGCGGGCCGCCTGGTAGAAGGCGCTGGGGTCATCAACCAGCAGGGCCGCCTCCGGTGAGTCCTCCCCGACTTCGAGCCAGTGCTCGATCAGCATACCGAACGGGGTGCCCCAGTCCCCGATGTGATTCTGCCGGAGAACGGTGTCCCCCAGCGCCTCGAGTACCTTGACGAGGCTGTCGCCCACGACGGTGGTGCGCAGGTGCCCGACGTGCATCTCCTTTGCCACGTTGGGTGAGGAGTAG
Source organism: Arthrobacter sp. (assembly GCA_025464545.1). GTDB lineage: Bacteria > Actinomycetota > Actinomycetes > Actinomycetales > Micrococcaceae > Arthrobacter. The sequence goes on from JAODMA010000233.1 coordinate 3,950, forward strand.
TCGACGACGACGCGTCGGGGTACCCGGGACGGCGCGGCCGGCGCTGCGGCACCGGCCGCGGTGGTCGCCTCGTCGTTGAGCAGTTCCTCGATCCAGGTCCCGTCGAAGGTGAGGTTGATGAAGCCGGGCCCGGAGATCTCGACGGCGGTGCAGATGCCGTCCAGGTCCAGGGCCTCGACGATCCTCGCGGCGGCGTCCCGGGGCGGC
>JAODMA010000236.1 GCA_025464545.1 Arthrobacter sp.
GGCAGTGTTCCAGCAGCTCGGCGGCGGTGCGGAACGGCAGCGGAAGCTCTTTCTTGGACTCGTCGAGTTCCTTGAGTGCCGCGTCCTCTTCGCCTTCGCGGACGATGAAGCCGCCGCCGACGGAGAAGAACGTGGCGCTGTGCAGGACGTCACCGTCGCCGTCGGAGACGGTAAACGCCATGCCGTTGGTGTGCCGGGGCAGGATGGTCAGCGGGCGCAGGACCATGTCCTCCACGCCGTAGGGCAGCGGCACGGATCCGGCCAGCTGCAAAGTTCCGGTTTCGGCGATCGCGGCGAGCCGTTCCTCCACTTCCTCGGGGAGGATCAGCTCCGGGTGGAAGCCCTCGAGGCCGAGCAGGATCGCGGTCATGGTCCCGTGACCGTGCCCGGTGGCGGCAAGTGAGCCGTAAAGGTCCACGCGCAGCGACACCACCCGGTCAAGAATGCCGGACGCCTTGAGCTCTTCGGCGAAAACCGCGGCTGCCCGCATGGGACCCACGGTGTGCGAACTGGATGGTCCTATCCCGATGGAAAAAAGGTCAAAGACTCCAACAGCCATTGTCGGTTCCTAACTAGGTCTAACTGTGACCCGGCAGATGGTCCTGCCGGAAGGCTGTGCGGCCGCTGGTGGGCGGCAGCACCGCGGATGCACGACGCCGGGCGGCAGCTTATGGCGGCACCCCGGCGTCGTGATCTGAACTTTTGTACTGCTACTTCTGTACTGCTACTTCTGTACTACTACTTCTGTCGTCTTCTGTCTTGCGGACGCCTAGGCGAGGTTCGCGACCGAAGGGTAGAGCGGGTGGGCGGCGGCGAGGGCCTCCACCCGGGAGCGCAGCGAGGACAGGTCCGCGCCGGCGTCGGCGGTCAGGGCCTCGGCGATGATCTCCGCGACCTCGGCGAAGGCCGCTTCGCCGAAACCGCGGGTAGCCAGCGCCGGGGTGCCGATCCGCAGCCCCGAGGTGACCATCGGCGGGCGCGGATCGAACGGCACGGCGTTGCGGTTGACGGTGATATCGATCGCCGCGAGGCGGTCCTCCGCCTGCTGGCCGTCCAGGTCGCAGTTGCGCAGGTCCACGAGGACCAGGTGCACGTCGGTGCCGCCGGAGATCACCGAGATCCCCTTGGCGGTAACGTCAGGCTGGACCAGGCGTTCGGCCAGGATCCGGGCACCGGCCAGGACGCGTGCCTGGCGTTCCTTGAACTCCGGCGACGCGGCGATCTTGAAGGCCACGGCCTTGCCGGCGATGACGTGCTCCAGCGGGCCGCCCTGCTGGCCCGGGAACACGGCCGAGTTGATCTTCTTGGCGATGCCGGCGTCGTTGGTCAGGATGATCCCGCCGCGCGGACCGGCGAGGGTCTTGTGCGTCGTGGAGGTGGTCACGTGCGCGTGCTGCACCGGCGAGGGGTGCAGCCCGGCGGCGACCAGCCCGGCGAAGTGGGCCATGTCCACCATCAGGTACGCACCCACGGAATCGGCGATCCGGCGGAACTCGGCGAAGTCCAGCTGCCGGGCATACGCGGACCAGCCGGCGACGATCAGGGCCGGCTGGTGCTCCTGCGCCAGCCGCTCCACCTCGGCCATGTCCACCGTGTGGGTGTCCTCACGGACACCGTACGGGACGACGTTGTACAGCTTGCCGGAGAAGTTGATCTTCATCCCGTGCGTCAGGTGCCCGCCGTGCGCCAGGTTCAGGCCCATGATGGTGTCTCCGGGCTTGATCAGCGCGTGCATCACCGAGGCGTTGGCCTGCGCGCCGGAGTGCGGCTGCACGTTGGCGTACCCGGCGCCGAACAGGGCCTTGATCCTATCGATCGCGAGCTGTTCGACGACGTCCACGTGCTCGCAGCCGCCGTAGTAACGCTTGCCCGGGTAGCCCTCGGCGTACTTGTTCGTCAGCACCGAACCCTGCGCCTGCATCACGGCCCTGGCCGTGTGGTTCTCCGAGGCGATCATCTCCAGCCCGTCCCGCTGGCGGGTCAGCTCGTCGTCGATCTTCGCCGCGATCTCCGGATCCAAAGCGGACAGCTCGGCGTCCAGGGACGGGGAGAGCACCTGCTCGAACGCCGCCGTTGCCACTGTTGTGCCGCTCACAGCTCGCCGCCGTTCTTGGAGGCATACTCCTGGGCGGAGAGCAGCGGGCCGTCGGAATCGGCGGCAACCTTGAACAGCCAGCCGGCGCCGTAGGGATCGCTGTTGATCAGCGCAGGATCATCCACGACGGCAGGATTGATTTCGGTGACCTCGCCGGTGACGGGGGCGTACAGGTCCGAGACGGACTTGGTCGACTCCACCTCGCCGCAGGTCTCCCCCGCGGTCACCGCTGCGCCGACCTCGGGCAGGTCAACGTAGACGATGTCGCCCAGGGCGTCCGTCGCCACCGCCGAGATGCCGATGGACACAACGTTCCCGGCTTCCCGCGCAACCCACTCGTGCTCGTCGGAGTACTGCAGTTCAGGGGCAACTCTTGCCATGTGTTTTTCCTTTACGGTTTGAAAAAGTCGGGGGGCTACATCCATTGTGGCCGGGCGAGGCTGTGGTGTTCGCCGTCCCGGGAGGCGCGGGGCTACTTTGCGCGCTTGTAGAAAGGCAGTGCCACGACTTCAAACGGCTCGCTCTTGCCGCGCAGGTCAATGTCCAGGGCCGTGCCGGGCTCCGTGAACGCGACGTCGACGTAGGCCATCGCTACCGGGTAGCCCAGGCTCGGGCTGGGCTGGCCGGAGGTGACTTCGCCGACGACGTTGCCGTCTTGGAGCACCGGGTAGTGGCCGCGGCCGGCCCGGCGTCCAAGGCCCTTGAGGCCCACCAGCTTGCGGCCCGTGGTGGCTCCGGCGCCGGCCTCCTTCTTGGCGGCCAGGGCAGCCTTGCCGACAAAGTCGCCCTCCTTGGACAGCGCGACGACTGGGCCCAGCCCGGCGGCGAAGGGGTCGCCTTCGAGGGAGAGTTCGTTGCCGTACAGCGGCATGCCCGCCTCGAGGCGGAGTGAATCGCGGCAGGCGAGCCCCGCCGGCGTCAGTTCCCCCTCCTCGGCGACGGCAATGAGCGCCTGCCACAGGGCTGCGGCGGCGTCGTTTGCGACGAAGATCTCGAAGCCGTCCTCACCGGGGTAGCCGGTGCGGGCCAGCAGGAGCTCCTGGCTGGTGCCGCCGGACAGAAAGGGGACCTCTACCGCGGCGTAGTATTTCAGACCGGTGACGAGCTCGTGCTGCGCGGCCGGGACCAGGCGGAGCAGGATCTCCTGGGCCTTGGGACCCTGCACGGCGATCAGCGAGGTCTCCGCGGAGGCGTCCTGGACGGTGACGTCGAACCCGCCGTCCTTTCCGGAACCGGCACGCTCGGCGAGGGCGTCGGCGACTACCTTGGCGTTGCCGGCGTTGGGGACCACGAGGAATCTGTCGGTGCCGTCCGCCGCGGCCGGGCGGCGGTAGGTGATCAGGTCATCGATGATGCCGCCGTCCTCGTTGCAGATCAGCGAGTATTTGGCCTTGCCGATGGCCATCGCGGAGATCTTGCCCACCAGGGCGTAGTCCAGGAAGGCTGCGGCGTCCGGACCGGTGACCCAGACTTCGCCCATGTGGGAGAGGTCGAACAGGCCCGCGGACTTCCGGACAGCATGGTGCTCGGACAGTTCGGAGGTGTACATGAGCGGCATCTGCCAGCCGCCGAAGTCCGTGAAGGAGGCGCCGAGCTTCTTGTGCTCTTCGTAAAGTGCCGTGTAGTTCTCAGTCATAGGGCTTTCCTTAGTTCGAAGAGACGCCGGATTGGTCCTGGAGGCCCACTGTGTTTTCCTCCAAGTATTCGAGGGTCGGGCAGGAGCAGATCAGGTTGCGGTCCCCCGCGGCGCCGTCGATCCGGCCGACCGGCGGGAAGTACTTGTCCTGCTTGAGCGTGTGGACCGGGAAGACGGCCTGCTCGCGCGGGTACTCGCGTGCCCAGTCGGTGCTGATGACAGCGGCCGCGGTGTGCGGGGCGTTGCGCAGCGGGCTGTGCTCCACCGTGAAGTCGCCGTGGGCCACCTGGTCGATTTCGGCCCGGATGGCGATCATCGCCGTGATGAAGCGGTCAATCTCGCCGAGGTCCTCGGATTCGGTGGGCTCGACCATCAGGGTGCCGGCCACCGGGAACGACATCGTCGGCGCATGGAACCCGTAGTCGATGAGCCGCTTGGCGACGTCGTCGACCGTGACCCCGGTTTCGTTCGTGATCGGCCGGATGTCGATGATGCACTCGTGCGCGACCCGTCCGTTCGCACCGGTGTACAGCACCGGGTAGTACGGCGCGAGCCGGTGTGCCAGGTAGTTCGCGTTCCGGATCGCCTCGTGCGTGGCGCGCGTCAGACCGGAGCCGCCCATCATCCGCACGTACATCC
>JAODMA010000241.1 GCA_025464545.1 Arthrobacter sp.
TTTCTCCCCCGCTTCGCCCTCATGGCGTGCATCGCCCTGGTGATAATCAGCCTCGGAGTGGCTTTGACCCCCATGACCCCGAAACAGCCCGGAGAACCGCCGTTTTCCGAGCAGGCGCGGGCCGCCGCGCTCGCCGAAACGCTGCGGCTCCAGGCCGCCGGGGAGCAGCTCGGCAGCTCCGCTTCCGGCGCCGGGCAGTCCTCCCTCCCGCAGACTGTGATGTTGCTGACAAGCCATGCCCGGGCCCTGCTGTCCCCTGGCCAGACCGCCCCCGCCGGCGAAACATTCGGGACCGCGCAGGCCTCGACCGGAGCTTCTTCGTCCCCGCCGTCTCCGCTGCCGGACTCGCCGGCCGGGCTGGGAGCCGCCCTCGCCGCGAGCGGCTCCCAGCGCCTCGCCGACGCCGCAGTGGCCGACGGCGGGATGGCCAGGCTCCTCGCCGCCGTCGGGACCGCGCAGCTGCTTCAGGCGTCCGCCCTCGCGGCGGCCACCGGCGCGCCGGCACCCCCGCAGGCAGATCCGGTCCCGCCGCAGATGTCCGGGACCTGCCAGGGCCCCACAACCTCGTCGTCCTCCAGCAGTGCCGCGCCCAGCGGCACTTCGGACGGCGGTGCTTCGGACGGCGGTGCCGCGACGCTGCCAGCGGCGCTCGAGGCGGCCGTGCGGACCGAACTTCAAAGCGTCTACGGCTACCAGCTGGCGCTGACCAGGCTGGTGGGCGACCCCGCAAAGGCCGCCGCCGGCCAGCTGGCCCGGCATGAGGCACTCCTCAACGGAGCCGAGTCCCTGAGCCTGCGGCTCTGCGTCTCCCCTCCCCTGCGGGAGGCAGGTTATACGTCGGCGCCGTCCTTTCTGGCTGCGCCGGCAGCCGGACTGGCCGGGCTGGAAACCGCCGCACTGCCGGTCTACGGCGACCTGGTGGCGCTGACCGAGGGCGAACCCCGGCAGTGGGCCATCTCCGCCCTGCTGGGCACCGCCCGAGGGGCCGCCATGTGGGGCGCCCAGCCGGACCCCCTGCCCGGACTGGCGGCAGATCCGGAGTCCCTGCCGGCACTTCCTCCGTCGCCCGGCCCCAGCCGCTCCCCGGCAGGGTGACCGCACGGCGGACGTAGCAATACTGGCCAGCCGACGGCGCCGATGCTTTGCTGTAGTAATGGACAGCACCGATGCCCCCACGCTTCACGAGAACGAGCCGCATCACAACGACCTCGCGCACCGGCTCAATTGGCTGCGTGCCGGCGTGCTCGGCGCTAATGACGGTATCGTCTCGGTCGCCGCGATCGTGGTCGGCGTCGCCGGTGTCACCACGGACTCCGGCCCCATCCTGATTGCCGGCACCGCGGGCGTCGTGGGTGGTGCGATTTCCATGGCCTTGGGCGAATACGTCTCGGTCAGCAGCCAGAAGGACAGCCAGCGGTCCCTGATCGAAAAAGAACGGCGGGAGTTGCTGGAACAGCCCGAGGAAGAGCTGGAGGAGCTTGCCGCCATCTATCAGGGCAAGGGCCTCAGCGCGGACACGGCCCGCACCGTCGCGAGGGAACTCACCGCCCACGATGCCCTCGGCGCTCACCTCTCCGCCGAACTGAACATCGACGAGACCGACATTGTGAGCCCCTGGCATGCCGCGTTTGCGTCCGCCATCGCATTCCTGGCCGGCGCGATCCTGCCCATGCTGGCCATCCTGTTGCCGCCGGAACATATCCGCGTGCCGCTGACCTTCGTGGCGGTCCTCGTGGCTCTCGGGACGACCGGGGCGCTGGGTGCCTGGATTGGCGGCGGTTCGCAGCTGAAGGCCGCCGCGCGCGTGGTGATCGGCGGCGCTCTGGCACTGGTAGCGACCTTCGTGATCGGCAACCTGCTCGGCGCGAGCGGCGTCGTCATCGGCTGACGGGCGGTCCGGAACGGCGCCGCCTAAGCCGCCCTAAAGTGTCCCGACAGGATGTCCGCAGCCCTGCAACTACGCTGGATCCGATGACCTCGCCCACAGATGTCCCTATTCCACCCGATCTCAGCCGCCGCTACAGCGGCACGCCCTCCGGCCGCAACTGGCTGGCATCGCTCCCCCGGCTGGTCCATTGCTGCCTGGAGCGGTGGCACCTCGCGCTGGACTCCGCGCCGGGCCGGCTGCCCTGGCACGGACACGGGGCCATTGTGGTGCCGGTCCGGCGCCTGCACGCCGACGGCGGGGCACCCGAACCAGCCGCGTTGAAAATCGCCTATCCGCACGACGAGGCGATCATGGAGCGGCACGCGCTCACGTTGTGGGCCGGCGACGGCGCCGTCCGGCTGCTGGCGGCCGACGCCGACGCCGGCGCCCTGCTGCTGGAGCGTCTGGACGCCGTCCGCTCCCTGCAGCACCTGCCGGTGGATGCCGCTGTCCCCGTCTGGGGAGAACTGGTGCGCCGGCTCAGCCTGGTGCCCGACGGCCGGCCGGAATGGCGGGAGTTCGGCCATATTGCTGCCCGGGCCGAACAGTGGAGCGACGAGCTGCCTGAGAGCTGGGAACATCTGGGACGTCCCTTTCCGCGCTGGCTGCTGGAATCAGCACTCGAGGTCTGCCAGACGCGCGGCGCCGTCGGCCGGCGCTCGGGGAAAGACGTGCTGGTCCACACTGACCTGCACTTTTTGAACATCCTGGCCCGTCCTGGACTGACCGGCGGACTTGGCAGCGCGGACGCCGCCGGCTACGCCGCCATCGATCCGCAGCCCATGATCGGTGAGGCGGAGTTTGCGGTGGCTCCGCTGCTGTGGAACCGGATTCCCGAGCTGTCCCGGGCGGATCCGGAACGGGGCCTGCTGGAGCGCTGCCGGGACTTCAGTGCCGCCGCCGGGCTCGACGCCGAAGCCGCCCGCCAGTGGAGCCTGGCCCGGGAGGTGGACAACGCCCTCTGGTACGCCTCCAAACCGCGTCACGAAGGAGACCTGGCCCGCTCGCTCTGGGTAGCGAGCACCCTGGCCGGACGCACCCTGCCGGGGCTTCCCGCAGCGCATGATCTGCCGGCTCCAGGAACGGCTGCCGCCTAACCCGTGTGCCCGCGGACTGCCGCCACGGCGTCCCGTACGGCAGCGACGGCGGTGGCCACATCGGCGTCGTCCGTGCTCCAGTTGCTGACCGAGAGCCGCAGGATGTCCCTGTCCTGCCACCGGGAACCGGACATCCAGACCCGTCCGTCAGCCATGACCCGTGCCGTCACCGCCCGGGTCGTGGCATCGTCACCGAAGGCCAGCGAAACCTGGGTGTAGCCGACGTCGTTCAGCACCTCCACGCCGTCCAGTGCCGAGAGTTGCTCGGCCAATTGCGAGGCGCGCCGCACGAGTCCACGGACCTGCGCCGCGACGCCGTCCCTGCCAAGTTCCTTCAACGCCGCCCATACCGGCACGCCGCGGGCCCGGCGGGACAACTCCGGAACGGTCTCGAACGGGTCCGCCGGACCCTCCGCGTCCTGGATCAGGTAGCTGGTGTGTACGCCCATGGCCGAACGCAGCGCGCGGGAGTCCCGGACCACCGCGATCCCGCAGTCGTACGGGACATTGAGGGTCTTGTGTGCGTCGGTGCCCCACGAATCGGCCCCCTCCAGTCCGGCGGTCAGCGCGGCGAGTTCCGGCACCGCGGCAGCCCAGAGTCCGAACGCACCATCCACATGGACCCACGCCCCGTGCGCCTTCGCGACGGCAATCGACTCGCGGAAGGGATCGAAGGCTCCGGAATGCAGGTTCCCGGCCTGCAGGCAGACCAGCAGCGGGGCCGGCCCGGAGCCGCTGGCGCCGCTCAGCACCACTCGGTCCAGGGCGCAATCCAGTTCCGCCGCGTCGATCCGGCCCTGCCGGTCCGCGGGGACCACAGTGGGCCGCCCCAGGCCCAGGTACCGCAGGCCCAGGTCGATAGTGTCATGGCGTTCCTGCCCCACAAAGCAGTGGATCCTGGGAGCGCCGGTGAGGCCGTCGCCGTCGAGGTCCCAGCCGGCGTCCGCCAGCAGGCGCCACCGTGCCGCGGCCAAGCCGGTGAAGTTCGCCATCGTGGCACCCGTCGCGAAACCGACACCGGACTGGGCCGGAAGCCCCAGCAGCTCCAGCAGCCACTTGCCGGCGGCCTCTTCGATGGCCGCCGTCGCGGGGGTGGCAAAACGTAGTCCGGAGTTCTGGTCCCAGGCGCTGACCAGCCAGTCCGCGGCAAGGGCCGCCGGCAGGGTGCCCCCGATAACCCAGCCGAAGAACCGTCCGGAGGGCATGGCCATCAGGCCGGGTTCGGCCTTCGTGGCCAGGTAGTCCACGACCTCCGCGGCGGGCATCCCGTCTGGAGGCAGTGGCCCACCGAAATCGGCCGCCAGCTCGGACGCGGTGCGGCGCGGACCGACCGGGCGGCCTTCCTGGCTCGCGAGCCACTGGCGTGCGTGCCGGACAGCGGCCTCCAGGGCATCGCTGTAGCGGTCTTCATGTGCTGACATAGCTGCATGCTACGCCTGGGCCCGCCGTCCCGGGAGGGCCCGGAGGACCGTCTGTGGCGTTCCAGCCGGCGGAAGCGCCTCAGGCGAACGACTCCTGCCAGATGTCATAACCGAGCTTGAGGATAAGCGCCCCCACGACCACGAGGAACACGATCCGGATGAACCTGCTGCCCTGCTTGACCGCCGTCCGGGCACCAAGGTAACCACCGGCCATATTCGCCAGACCCAGCACCAGCCCGAGCCCCCACAGCAGCGAACCATGCGGAAGGAAGAACAGCAGGGCGCCGGCGTTGGTGGCCATGTTCACGATCTTGGCCTTGGCACTGGCCTCCAGGAAGGCATAGCCCATCGCCGACACCAACGCGATGATGAGGAACGAGCCCGTTCCCGGGCCGATCAGTCCGTCATAGAAGCCGATCACGCCTCCGATCAGGCAGGCCACCACATAGTGCCGGTGGCCGTCGTGGCGCAGCCTGGTCAGCTCCCCCACGCTCGGCCGGAACGCCGTGAACAATGCGACCGCGACGAGCGCGGCCACGATAATCGGCTTGAAGACGCTGGCCGGGAGCGTGGCCGCGAGGACAGCCCCGCCAAAGCTTCCAGCCAGCGCGATGGCCGCCATGGGCAGGGCGGTGCGCAAATCCGGCCGGACGCGTCCGTAGTACGTCACGGCACTCGTTGCGGTGCCGAAGATCGATCCCATTTTGTTGGTGGCCAGTGCCTGCACCGGGCTGATGCCCGGCACCAGCAGCATGGCCGGGAGCTGGATCAGTCCGCCGCCGCCGACAACGGCATCCACCCAGCCCGCGGCAAAGCCGGCCACCACGATCAGGATGAGGGTGCTGAGCTCGATCGACTCGAGTCCCGAGATCACGCCTGCCTAATAGGGCGGGTCAGCTGTTGCGGACGGCGTTGACCACGTAGTCAACCGCCTTCTCAACGGCAATGTTTTCGGCGTTGCCGCTGCGGCGGTCCTTGATCTCCACGACGCCGTCCACCAGCCCGCGCCCGACGGCGAGGATGGTCGGCACGCCCACGAGCTCGGCGTCGCCGAACTTGACGCCCGGAGACACCTTGGGACGGTCGTCATAGATGACCTCGAGGCCGGCGGCTTCGAGCTCAAGGGAGAGCTTTTCCGCGGCGGCGAAGATCTCCTCGCCGCGGCCGACGGCCACCACGTGAATATCAGCCGGGGCGACGGCCCGCGGCCAGACCAGGCCCCTGTCATCGTGGTTGGATTCGGCCAGGGCGGCGACGGCGCGGGTAACACCGACGCCGTAGGAGCCCATGGTCACCACGACCTGCTTGCCGTTCTGGTCCAGGACCTTGAGGTCGAGGGCTGCCGCGTACTTGCGTCCGAGCTGGAAGATGTGGCCCATCTCGATGCCGCGGGCGATTTCCAGCGGACCGGATCCGTCCGGGGCGGG
>JAODMA010000250.1 GCA_025464545.1 Arthrobacter sp.
ACGCCGTCCTGGACATCTGCCTCCAGGCGATGATCGTGGCCGCCAAACTGTCCGCCCCCGTGCTGGTCACGGCGCTGGTGGTCGGCCTGGCCATCTCGCTGCTGCAGTCCATCACGCAGCTGCAGGAAGCCACACTGTCCTTTGTGCCGAAGGCCGCCGCCGTCGCTGTGGCCCTCGTGATTTGCGGGCACTGGATGATCTCCGAGATGGTCGCTTTCACCAATGACCTCTTCGCCAAGATCCCGTCCCTGCTCGGAGGCCTGTGAGGTGGGCATCCCGATCGACCCGACGTGGCTGGAAGTGCTCCTGCTGGCCACCGTCCGGATGACGGCGTTCCTGATCGTGGCACCTCCCTTCGCCCACCACGCGTTTCCGGCCAGGATCAAGGCGATGCTCGGGCTCGGCCTGGGCCTCGCCGTGTCGCAGCGTGTCGCCGGAGGCTACGCCCCCCGGGACACCGCCGGCTTCCTCACCGGAGTGGTGTTGGAACTCATCACCGGGCTGGCCCTGGGCTTCCTCGTTATGGTCATCTTCGCCGCCATCCAGTCGGCCGGCGGCCTGATCGACCTCTTCAGCGGCTTCCAGATGGCCCAGGCCTTCGACCCCCAGATGATGGTCAACGGCGCACAGTTCACCCGGCTCCTGCAGATGGCGGCCCTGGCCCTGCTGTTCGCCTCCGACGGCTACCAACTCGTCATCACCGGCCTGACCGGCAGCTTCGGCGCCCTGCCGCTGGCCGGCGGAATCGACCTCGGCCAGCCGGTGCAGGCGATGACGACGGCGGTCACCGGCATGTTCCTCGCCGCCGTCCAGATCGCCGGACCCCTGATCGTGGTGCTGTTCCTCGCCGACGTCGGGCTCGGCCTGCTGACCCGCGTGGCACCGGCGCTTAACGCGTTCTCCCTGGGGTTCCCGCTGAAGATCCTCCTGACGCTGGCGCTGGCCGGCTTCATGTTCCTGGCACTGCCGAGAATCGTCTCCAGCCTCGCCGGCCAGGCCGCGAAGACAGTGCTGGGGGTGGGCTGATGGCGGATTCCCAGGAAAAAACCGAGGAAGCCACCGACAAACGGATGAAAGAGGTCCGCTCCAAGGGCCAGCTTTCCAGGTCGCAGGACCTCACCGCATGGGTGGGCGTAGGTGCGGCCGCGATCATGATCCCGTCCACGGTGGACCGTGCTTCCAGCGCCGTCACGGACCAGCTCTTCAGCGTCCGGGGCATCATCGCCGAACCGGATCCGGGCAAAGCCATCAAGGCCCTGGAGGACGGTCTCGCCACCATCGCCGGGATCGTTGGGCCCATGTTGATCGTCGTGTTCATCGTGGTCCTGGCCGGTTCCGCGGTGCAGGGCGGCGTGCACTTCAAGAAGTTCAAGTTCGACTTCGAGCACTTCAACCTGCTGAGCGGGCTGAAGCGGAGCTTCGGCGCCCAGGCGGTCTGGGGCGGGGTGAAGGCGTTGCTGAAGGCCACCGTGGTGGGCCTGGTGTTGTACAGCGTCGTGCAGGGACTCATCCCCGTCCTGCTGACAGCCGGTGGACTGCCGGTGTCGGGCGTGGTGGAGGCCGCGGCTGGAGGGGTCTCATCCCTTGTCCAGTTCGCCGTGGCTGCCGGAATCGTGCTGGCGGCCGCGGACTTCTTTGTGGTCATGCGGCGCAACCGGAAAAAGACCCGGATGTCCAAGAAAGAAGTCCAGGACGAAAACAAGAACAGCGAAGGGGATCCGCTCATCCGGTCCCAGCGCCGGGCACGCCAGATGGCGATGAGCCGGAACCGCATGATTGCCGCGATCGGGGACGCCGACGTCGTGCTGGTCAACCCCACGCACGTGGCGGTGGCCCTCAAGTACGAACCGGGGAAGTCCGCGCCGCGCGTCGTGGCCAAGGGTTCCGGCCACGTGGCGGCCAGGATCAGGGAAGAGGCCGAGGCGAAAAACGTGCCCATGGTTCAGGACATCCCGCTGGCGCGGGCACTCCACGAGGCCTGCGAACTCGGCCACGAGATCCCGGTGGACTTCTACCGCGCCGTGGCCGGGGTTCTCGCCTTCGTCATGGCACTCAAGGCCCGCGGCGCGGCCTCGGGAATGCACCGGATGAGCACACCCGCCGCCATCGGGAGCCCGGTATGATCCCCGGGCTGAACACGTTTCAAACCAGCGTCTGTGAAAGGACCGCACCATGAACAACAGGCTCGCCCGACTGAGTGTGCCCGTCGGCATTGTGGGCATTGTGATGCTGCTGGTCGTTCCGTTGCCCGCGCCGCTGCTGGACTTCCTCATTGTCTGCAACATCCTGCTGGCGCTCCTGGTCCTGCTGACCAGCATGTTCGTGAAGAAGCCGCTGGACTTCTCGGTATTCCCCTCGTTGCTCCTCGTGGCCACCCTGTTCCGGCTGGGCCTCAACGTGGCCTCCACCCGGCTGGTGCTGGGGGAGGGGTACGCCGGGCAGGTGATCGAGGCCTTTGGCCATGTCACCGTGGGCGGATCCTTGATCATCGGAGCGGTGGTGTTCCTGATCCTCGTGGTCATCCAGTTCGTGGTGGTCACCAAGGGCGCCGAGCGCGTCGCGGAGGTGGGCGCCCGCTTCACCCTGGACGCCATGCCCGGCAAGCAGATGGCGATCGACGCCGACCTCAACGCCGGCCTGATCACGGACACCCAAGCCCGGGAGCGGCGGGCCGAGGTCTCGGCGGAGGCGGACTTCTACGGCGCCATGGACGGTGCGTCCAAATTCGTCAAGGGCGACGCTATTGCTGGCCTCATCATCATCATCATCAACTTTGTCGGCGGCATTGCCATCGGCATGCTGCAGCGCGGCATGGAGATCGGTGACGCGCTGAGCACCTATGGCATCCTCACGATGGGGGACGGCCTGGTCACGCAGATCCCGGCCCTCCTGATGGCCGTATCCACCGGCATGATCGTGACCCGGTCGAACGCCGAATCCGACATGGGCAGCACGGCGTCCACGCAGCTGATGCAGTCGCCCAACGCGCTGATGATCGCCGGCGTCGCCGCGATCGCGATGGCCCTGATCCCGGGCATGCCGCCACTGCCGTTCATCCTGGTCGGTGGCGGGTTGCTCTTCGCGTCCCGCCGGATCGCCGCCAAGCAACGGCAGGACGCGAGGTCCGCCGAAGCCGAGGCGACGGCGCTGAGCTTTCCGGAAATGGATCCGAACGAAAAACTGCTCGAGGACATGCGGATCCACCCGGTGGAAATCCTGCTCGCCCCGGACCTCGTGGACATGGTCTCCGGCGCCTCGGACGACCTGCTGGCCCGCGTCCGGTCCCTGCGGCACAAGATCGCCATGGAGCTGGGGCTTGTCATCCCGCCGGTCCGCACCCGGGACAGCGTGGATCTGCCGCTGGCCAGCTATGCGATCCGGATCGCGGGGGTGGAAGCCGGCCGCGGCACTGCCCCCGCCGGCCAGATGCTGGCCCTGGGCGACAACCTCGATTCACTCCCCGGCGTTGCAATGATCGAGCCCGTGTTCGGCCTCGCCGGCAAATGGATACCGGCGGAAATGCGCCACAACGCGGAGATGACCGGCGCCACCGTGATCGACCGTGTCTCCGTCCTCGTGACGCATTTGTCCTCGATCGTCACGGCCAACGCCGCCCGCCTGTTGTCCCGCGAGGACGTCCGGGTGCTGACCGAGGGCGTGCGCAAGCAGAGCCCCTCCGCCGTCGACGAGCTCACCCCGGCGCTGCTCTCCCTGGCCGAACTCCAGCGCGTGCTGCAGGGCCTGCTGGATGAACAGGTGCCGATTAACGATCTGGCCCGGATCTACGAAGCGCTCACCCTCCGCGCCAAAATCTCCACCGATCCCGAATCGCTGGTGGAATCCGCCCGCCAGGCCCTGGGCCCCGCGCTGACGGCCAAATTCATGGACGGCCCCGTCCTCAATGTGATCATGATCGACCCGCTCCTGGAGCAGTCCATGCTCGAGGACATGCGGCCGGCCGAGGGCGGCAGTCAGATCGTGATGGGCCAGGACAGGCTCGACGCCGTGCTGCGGTCGGTTGCGTCCGCCGTCGATTCCGCTGCCGCTGCCAACCGCCAGGCCGTGCTGGTCTGCGCGCCGGCGCTCCGCCCGGCAATCCGCCGCCTCGTGGGGAGCCAGCCGGGCTCCGTGCCGGTGCTGTCCTACCGCGAAGTCACTTCAGCCAACGTTCGGATCGAAACAGTAGGAGTCGTGCGCCATGCAGAACCGCTATCGGCTTAAGGGAGCCTCACTCGAGGAAATCCGCCGCAAGGCGGAACAGCAGCACGGCCCCGCAGCCCGCATCGTCTCCGCGGAACGCGTCATTAGCCCCGGGATCGCTGGCCTCTTCGCCGGCGACCGTTACGAGGCGATTGTCGAAGTCCTGCCAAGCCATGAGGTGGTTACGGGCGAAGTGGTGCCCGACCCTGACATCCTCGCCGAGGCGGACGCTCCGCAGGGCACGGATGCGGACGCCTTTGAGCCGCCCCTCGCCGCAAAAGATACGGGAACCGGCGCGCCGGCCGCTTCCCGTGCCGCCTCCGCGGAATCCCGGACCGTTCCGCCCGCGGCTGCTTCCCGGCCCGGCCCGGCTCCGGTCCCGGCCGCCGTCCCCTCCCACCAGCTGCAGGGCGCCGCCATTGCGGCGTTGCTCCAAGAGGCTGATGCAGCCGAGCTGAACCTGCACCGCGCCGGAAGCGCCGGCGTGTCAACGGAGTCGCCGGACTTCGCCCAACTGCTCGAACAGCTCGGCGCCGGACTGCGGGCACCCGCGCCCGCTGCCCCCGACGGCCCGGACCTGCCGGACCTCCCGGTCGCGCCCATTCCGGCGGTTCCGGAGGTCGAGAAACGCACGCCCGCGACGGCTCTGCCCCGCGAGACTGTTCCGGTCCTGCTGTCCGGGATCGGTGACCTGGTGGTTCTCGTCGGACTCGGGGAGGACGCGCTCGACGCTGCCCTGGCCATGTCCATGGCGGCCGGCGGCGCAGACGTCCGCACGGCCGGGAAGTTGTCCGCCTACGGTCATCTGCACGTGGACGGCCGTCAAAGCGCGACGGCGGCCCGCGCCCACGCGGTGCTGACGGACCAGACGGTGCTTGTTGCCTTCGGGCTGGGGAAAGCCCGCGACACCGTGGCGCGGCTGCAGTCCATAGCCGCGATCTCCGCCGACCAGCTCTGGGTTGTGGTGGACGCCGGGCGCAAGCATGAGGACACCGCGCGCTGGGTCAAGATGCTCGCCTCGCAGCTGAACGTCACAGCCGTCGCCGTCGTCGGAGCGGCGGAAACGTCCACGCCGGAAACCGTCAGCGGGCTCGGGCTGCCCGTGGGCTGGGCCGACTCCGACGACGCCGCGGCCGCGGGGACATAAGTTGCGCGGATCCCAGCCGATCCAGTGGCGTGGATTCGTCCTCAGCGCCTCCTGCGAAGGGTAGATTGAGAAGATGCTGGTACTCACACGCAAGCCGGGCGAACAGATCATGATCGGCGACGGCATCGTCATCACGGTTCTGGAAGGCCGCGGCGACGGTGTCCGGATAGGCATCGAGGCACCCCGGGGCGTTCCGATCCAGCGCAAGGAAGTCATCGAGGCCATTGCCGCCGCAAACCTTGCCGCGGCAGAAGCAGGCGCCGCGTCCGGCCCGGATGCCGAGGACGCCCTGCGCGGGCTGCTGCCCCCTGCGCCCGCTGGAAGCTCCGACTGACGGTTTCCCGCGATGCCGGAGGCTCCCCGGCGCGGAAGACGCCGCTGGACCGGCCGGGTTTCCGGTTACTGGCTTTGCTCGCCGTCGAGGTACTGGGCCAGCAGGGGCTGCGTAGTCCGCTGCGTAATGACCCGCGCCCGCTCGATGTTGGCGGCCATGGTGAGCTCATCGAGGATCTTCGCTGTATCCGTGCCGGGTCCGGTACCCGCCGTCCCGCCAGGGGAGGCGCCGGAAGATGCCGGCTGATTCGGATTGAGGTTCCGCAGGAGCTGCTCGCCGGTGCGCGCCGCGGCGCTGAGCTGGCGGAGCAAGGCCCGGAGTCCGGCCAGGTGCTCCATCAGGATTTCCGCCCAGGAGCCGGCCGGTGCACCCGCGATCAGTTCGACCAACGTGGCCTGGGCCGGCAGTCCCCATTCTGCCGCCACGGCCGCCGACTCGACGCTCCGGGCCAAGGCTTCAAAGCGCAGGCGGTCCAGGACATTTTCCACTTCGGAAGCGGTAAAACTGAGCCACTGAAGGTTCCCGGCCTGGATGTGCAAACGTTGTGTCTCGAGTTTGAACAAGAGCAGTTCCAGCTCGCGGCGCTCCTGCCAGAGAGCCGCCGAAAGATCACTTGCACCCATGCGCCCTCTCTTGTTGCGGCCCGCGCCGAAACAGTGTTAGCGCAGTTTCAGCCAAGCTTTTTCCTGAGGGTACACGGACATTGTTGTTATGGTGATAAGTTTCCTCCATGGGTGCTGCGCCCGGGTATCGAACACCGCCTCCCTTGGGGGGAGTGAGGGACCGTTTGCGGGTGCGGCTCTCGGTGTTTTTAAACTTCGGATCGGGTCTCATGGGGGGACAAACTGTTGAATCGCGCGGAACGCAACGAGATGGTCACGCAACACCTTCCGCTGGTGGGCTACCTCGTTTCAGATTTGTGCGCTAAGGCCTCGCACCTTTCCCGCGACGACCTGGCGTCAGCGGGCGCCGTCGCCCTGATCACTTCAGCCGACTCCTTTGACCCTGACCTGGGCGTACCGTTCGGAGCCTTCGCGCGCCGTCGCATCCTGGGCGCTTTCGCGGACGAGATGCGAGCGAGCGACTGGGCCACCCGCTCGGCGCGGCGCCGGATCAAGGAAACCATGTCGGTCCAGGAAACCCTGGCGGCTGCGCTTGGACGCACTCCTACCGTTGACGAGATCGCCTCGGCCCTCGGCGTGCAGCAAAGCGTCGTCGAGGCCGCCCTGGCCGACGCGTCCCGCACCCTGACCCCACTCGATGAAGCAGTCGTCGATACGCTGGCAGCGGAGACACTGTCCCCCGAACACTCTGTGCTCGCGGACGAACGGCTGCAATACCTCCGCGCGGCCGTGAAGTCCCTCCCGGAACGGATGCGCTACGTCGTGGAGGAAATTTATTTCGGCGACAGGACGGTGAAGGAACTGGCCGCGGAACTTGGCTCCACCCACGCGGCAGTGTCCCAGCAGCGCTCCGAAGCCATCCGCTTGATGCGCGACGGACTCACGGCGCACTACGCAGACGACCCCGGGCAGAGCTTCGAACCGCAGTCACGGATCACACCGCGTCGACGCAATGACTACCTGTCCCAGCTGGCCGAGGCCACCACCGGGGGCATCACCCGCGCCATCTTCGCTCCGGGACCCTTGCTCAACGAAGCGGTCTAGTCTCCGTCCGCAACACGGCATAGTAAGCCAACTTAGTAAGCTGACCGAGAAATTCCAGTGCGCCGGTCGCCGTCGGCATCGCTCTGGGGTAGCGTCTGAACTATCGGACCTAACGGTATCGGACCTACTCAGGAGGACGCATGAAAGCTTCACCTACCCTTACAGCCAACTGTCAGGCAGTGCTCGTGGACCTGATAGAACTGCATGTCCAGGGCAAGCAGGCACACTGGAACATTGTGGGAACGAACTTCCGGGATCTGCACCTGCAGCTGGACGAAATCATCGAAGCCGCCCGCGCCTTCGCGGATGACATGGCCGAGCGCATGCGTGCCCTGCACGCGTTGCCGGACGGCCGCAGCTCCACGGTTTCCAAGTCCACGTCCCTCGGCGAGTTCCCGGCTGGCCTGATCAACACCAAGGACGCCATCGACAAGATCGTCGCGGCACTCGAGGCCGCGGTCGGCACCATGCGCAAGGTCCATGACGAAGTGGACGAAGAGGACCCGACGACGGCCGATCTCCTGCACGAGTTCATCGCCAAATTCGAGCAGTACGCCTGGATGGTCAATGCGGAGACCATGCGGGCCACCGCCAATGTCACCACCCCCGAGAGCAAGAAGTAGCTCCCAGCACTCAGCCGGGCCTCCGTCCAGGGGCCAGGCACAGTCCAAGCGCCCGAGCCGGGTCCTCCCCGGCGTCGGGCGCTCGGCGTTTAACCCTGACAACCGCAGGTCCTGGAAGCCAGCGGCCTGATCGGCAGTGAGGAGATCGGCAGGGTGAGCAGCTGCAGCGTCAACCCTGCCGCGGTCCGGCACCTCGCCGACCCTGACCGAGCAGGGTGACTTCCGCCCGCTAGGTGGCGGTCGGGACCTTCCGGAGCACGACGGCGGCCAGAACCGAGGCGCCCGCCATCAGCACCAGCGCGATAGCCGCCGTCACATGCACGCCGGAATCGAAGGCGGCACGCGCCGCCGCGGTGACGGCTTCCGCCAGCGGGCCGGGAAGGGCCTGCGCCAGGTCCACAGCACCGGCCAGTGTTTCCCTGGCCTGGGCAACCGCCTCCGCCGGTGCAGCCTCCGCGACGCCGTCCGGGAGCCGGAGGTTGCCCTGGTAGGAGGCAGTCAGGATGGAACCGAGGATGGCGGTTCCCAGCAGGGACCCGACCTCGTAGCCGGTCTCGGAAATGGCCGCCGCCGCGCCGGACTTCTCTGCGGGCGCCGCTCCGAGGATCAGGTCATTCGAGATGGTCTCCGCGGCGCCGACGCCCAGGCAGAGGATCAACAGTGCCGCCAGCAGGAGTGCCGGGCCGTTGCCGTGGTCGCCGAAGGCCACCAATCCGTATCCCGTGGCGCTCAGCAGCAGTCCGCCGGCCACGACGAAACCCGGCCGGATCGTCCGCACCAGCGGCACCACGAGCAGGCCGGCGGCAACGGTGGCGATCAGGGCCGGAACCATGGCAACCCCGGATTCCGAGGGCGACTGACCCTCCAGCAGCTGCAGGTGCTGGGCCAGGAAGAGGATAAAGCCGTTGAAGGAAAACAGCGCCAGGACGTTCGCCGTGATGGCCGTGCTGAAGACCCGGTTGCCGAAGAGGCTGACGTCCAGCAGTGGGGCGGCCGTGCCCCCGCGTTGCTGACCGCCCCGCAGCAGGGCCCGCTGCCGCCGGATGAAGGCGTAGCCCATCAGCAGGCCGAAGCCGATCGCGGCCAGCGGCGCCGGGGCAAAGCCGTGAGTGGCCAGCTCCTTGATGCCGTAGACCGCAGGGACCATGACCAGCAGGGACAGGACGATGCTGGGCACGTCCACCCGGCCGGGATCCGGATCGCGCGACTCAGGGATCAGGAAGGGTCCGAGTGCCAGCAGCGGCAGGATGATCGGCACGGCAACCAGCAGGACCGCGCCCCACCAGAAGTGCTCCACGAGCCAGCCGCCGAAAATCGGGCCCAGGGCGGCGCCGCCGGAGAAGCCCGCGGCCCAGATCGCCACCGCCAGTCGGCGACGGTTGGGCTCCGGGAAGATGTTGCGGATCAGGGAAAGGGTGGAGGGCATCAGCATGGCGCCGAAGAACCCGAGACCCGCCCGCCCGGCGATCAGCCATTCAGCGCTGGGCGCGAAGGCCGTAACCGCCGAGACTGCGGCGAAGCCGGTGCTGCCGATGAAGAGCAGCCGCCGGCGTCCGATCCGGTCACCCAGGCTCCCCATCGCGACCAGGAGGCCGGCAAGGACCAAGGGATAGGCGTCCACAATCCACAGCAGCTGCACCCCGGAGGCGTCGAGGCTCCGGGCGATCGCCGGCAGCGCAAAGGTGAGGGCCGTGTTGTCCACCGCGACCAGCAGTACCGGGAACATCAGCAGGGACAGTGCCAGCCAGTCGCGCCTCGGGGCCCGCGGGCGGAGGGGTGCACTGGTCCCGCTGCTAATGGTCAAAGACGTGTTGCTCACGACTTAACTGTACCGTCCAGACGGTACAGTTAAGAAATAGCAGACCGGACAGGCATGATGGGACCCATGGCCAGAAAACCCGTCGCCCGCGAAGCTGTCCTTGATGCCTTCGAATCCCTGCTGATCGAAGAGGGTGAGCGGGCGGCCACGTTGGACGCCGTCGCCCGGCTGGCCGGCGTCTCCAAGGGCGGCCTGCTCTACCACTTCCCGAACAAGGAAGCCATGATCTCCGTGCTGCTGGAACGGCTCGATGGGCTCCTCCGCGAGGACCTCGGGAGGATGGCTGCCGCGCCGGAAGGGGCTGCCGCCTACTTCATCAAATCCTCGGTCTGGGCGGACACCCCGATGGACCGAGTCTTCGTGGCCGCCACCCGGCTGGCAGAAGTGGCCCACGTAGAAACCCTGCAGCGCATTGCCGCCGCCCAGGCGGGCTGGCTGGAACTGCTTGCCGCCGACGTCGGGCCGGGCATGGCGAAAGCGGTGCTCTACATGGGCGACGGGCTCTATTTCAACGCGATGCTGGCCAGGGGCCCCGGCGGTCCGCTCCCGGAAGTGGAGGGCGACGTCGACAGCCTGCTGGCCGCCGTCGAACGGCTGCGCGGCTGAACCGGACGCGGGGCAATCCCCGTCCGCCGAGGTCGCCGGAAGCGCGCGGAGTCGCCGGAGCTTTCCGGCGACTTCGCAGCGCTCCCGCGAGTTCGCGTCCGATGGCGGTGCTGGCGCGTAACGCCCGCCGGAGTCCGGTCATTGGTTTGCGGAGCGGAGCCGGGCATAGGACAATGGAAGCTGTGACTGCTGTCACGAGCAATTGAATATGCCATTGATCTGCGGCGGGAGAGTCCTGCAAGTAGGTACAAGCAGGCGCCGTAGGAGCAAATCCTCCCCAGGAATCTCTCAGGCCCA
>JAODMA010000257.1 GCA_025464545.1 Arthrobacter sp.
CCACCGGCCTACCAGGTGTCTCCACGGCCGGCATTGCCCGTGCTGGTGCTCATTTCCGGGCAGCCCGGGGCCCCTTCCGACTGGCTGACCGGAGGCGCGCTCCGCAGCCGGATGGACCGGTTCGCGGCGGCGCATCAGGGCCTGGCGCCGGTGGTGGTCGTCGTCGATCCGAACGGTTCGGCCCAGGGCAACACGATGTGCCTGGACAGCAGGATCGCGCAGGCTGACACCTTCCTGTCCCAGGACGTCCCGGCATGGATTGACCGGACGCTCGCGGTCGATCCGGACCGCCGCCAGTGGGCCGCCGGCGGGTTTTCCTTCGGAGGCACCTGTGCGGTGCAGATGGCGACCCGCCACCCGGAGACCTACAGTTCCGCGCTGGCCTTCTCCAGCGAAAGGGAACCCGCCATCGCAAAGGAACGCGAGAAAACCATCGAGGCCTCCTTCGGCGGCGACACGGAAGCCTTTGAGCGGCTGACGCCACTGCGGCTGATGGCCGAGCGCCGCTTCGAGGGGCACGGCCTGTACTTCGCCGCTGGTGCCCGGGATCCTGAGTTCCTGGGCTACCTGGACGAGCTCTCGCTGGCCGCCCGGGAAGCCGGCTTCAGCGTGGAGACCCGCCGCATTGACAACGCAGGACATTCCTGGCTGGCAGCCTCCAGCGGCCTGCCCGGAGGCCTCGATTTCCTGGCCGCCCGCTGGGGTATCAGGCCGTGACGCTGGAAGCAGCCGCCGGAACACGGCCGGCGACCGGTCAGGGGGGCAGCTCGCCCGGCGGGGTCAGGCGGCAGTGGCTCGGCGGTGTCCTGGCCCATTTCCGGGCCATACCGTTCACGCTCGCGGTGCTCGCCGTCTTTTTGGCCACCGGGGCGGTCACCGGGAGCTTCCTCTCCGGGCCGCCGGAGCAGCTGCTGGACGTGGCCTCGGTCAGCGCCCCGGGCCTGAAAGCGGGCCATTGGTGGTCCCTCTTCAGTTCGATGTTCTTCGCGACCAACCTGCTGGCCTACTTTTCCGCGTCGCTCATGATCCTCCTGCTGCTGGGCCTCGCCGAACGGCGGCTCGGCTCGAGGCGCGCGGCCGTGTTTTTCTTTGCCGGCCAGTTCGCCGCCGTCACCCTGTTCCTGCTGTTCACCCAGCTCGCCCGGTATGCCGGCGACGGCTGGTTGGGCCTCATGGTCAACGCCGGGCTGATCGGCCCCTATGCGGCGGTCCTCGCCGCGTCCCTCGCCTCCAGCGGCCTGCTGCCGGCGCTCTGGCAGCGCCGGCTGCGGACCGCCCTCGTGTCCGGTTCGCTCCTGCTGGTGCTGTACGTGGGCCACCCGGAAACCGTCGTGGGACTGGCGGGGGCGCTGGCCGGGATGGCGGCGGGCTGGTGGATCCAAGGTGACAAGGGCACCCTGCACCGGCACCGCTCGACCGGGCGCGAAACCCGCAACCTGCTGGCCCTCACCGTGGCGATCTTCGCCGTCGGCCCCATCCTCACTGCCGCGGTCCGAAGCCCCACCGGGCCACTCGCCCTGCTGCGGGACGTCGTCCTGAACCCGCTGCCCACGCTCAGCCAGCTGGAGCAAAACTGTGGTGGCACAATCGACGTCGGGTGCCTGGCGGCAGGCCGGGCGGGCTTCGCCGGGCCGCTGGGCCTTGCCCTCGCCGTGGTGCCGGTGGTGTTGCTGCTCATCTGCGCGGACGGCATGCGGCACGGCCGCCGGCTCGCCCTCTGGATCGCAGTGCTCGTCCAGCTCGGGGTCACGGCCATGGCGGCGGTTTATCTCAGCTTGTTCGCCCGGATGCCGCATGGCCCGGGCAGCCGCCCGCAGACCGCCGTGCTGGGTTCCGGCTTCGTCCACGTGCTGCCTCTGGTGGCGGTCCCGCTGCTGCTGGTCGTCCTGCTGTGGGCCAACCGCCGGCAGTTCCGCGTCGAGACCGCGCCCCGGGCCCGGCGTACCCTGGGCGCCGTGGTCGGCGGCACCTGGCTGGTGCTGGCGTCCGGCTACACCGCGGCCTGGCTCGCCGCTGGAGGAATGTCCCGCGACGGCGGACTGCAGGGGTTGGCCGCCGAGCTGGCGCGGCAGTACCTGCCGCTGCCGATTCCGGGCGCCTACAGCCGTGTCTTCGAGAACCGCGATGACCTCGAGGCCTTCCTTTTCGGCTACTCCGGCATCATCTTCTGGATTGTCGCCCTGGCCGCGGTGTGGCTGGTCCTGCTGCGACGGCTTCACCGCACCGACGCCGGCACGGGAGACCGCGACGTGGCCCGCGGCCTGATCCGGCAGGGCGGCGACTCTCTGTCATGGATGGCGCTCTGGGAACCAAACAAGTACTGGTTCGCCCCGGACCGGCGCAGCGGGGTGGCGTACCAGCAACACGGCAATGTCGCGCTGACCCTGGCCGGACCGTTCGGCCCGGCGGCGCTCCATGAGGACACCGCTGCCGGTTTCATGCGCTATTGCGCCGAGCACGCTCTGATCCCGTGCTTCTACTCCTGCACGGACGAGCTGTGGCCGACCCTGCAGTCGCGGGGCTTCCGCCGGGTGGCCGTGGCCCAGGAGACCCGGCTGTCGGTGCGCGGACTCGAGTTCAAGGGCAAGGAATGGCAGAACGTCCG
>JAODMA010000318.1 GCA_025464545.1 Arthrobacter sp.
GGCACCTTCTTCAGCTCGCTGCGCTTGGCGAAGGGACCGTGCTCGTTCCGGTACGCCACGATGTTCTCGCTCAGCAACGGCCCGACGCCGGCCACCCGGCTCAGCAGCGCGGGCGAGGCGGTGTTGACGTCCACTCCCACTGCGTTCACGCAGTCCTCGACGACGGCGTCGAGGCTGCGGTCCAGCTTTGCGGCGGTGACGTCGTGCTGGTACTGCCCGACGCCGATCGACTTCGGCTCGATCTTCACGAGCTCCGCCAGGGGGTCCTGCAGGCGCCGCGCGATCGAGACCGCGCCGCGCAGGGAGACGTCCATGCCCGGCAGTTCGGCCGCGGCGAGTGCCGACGCCGAGTAGACCGAGGCGCCGGCCTCGGACACAACGATTTTCTGTGGTTTGCTCTGCGAACCTGGCTCGAGCTGCTTGAGGAGGTCGGCGGCGAGCTTGTCAGTCTCGCGCGACGCGGTGCCGTTGCCGATAGCCACGAGTTCGACGCCGTGCTTCCGCGCCAGGTTCACGAGGGTCCGCAGCGCCTCGTCCCACTTCCGGGCGGGGGCGTGCGGGTAGATCGTGTCCGTCGCTACAACTTTGCCGGTGCCGTCCACCACCGCGACCTTGACCCCGGTGCGCAGGCCCGGGTCGAGGCCCAGGGTGGCGCGGTTTCCGGCCGGCGCCGCGAGCAGCACATCCCGCAGATTGGCCGCGAACACCCGCACGGCCTCGTCCTCGGCCGCGGCGAACATCCGGCTGCGCAGATCCCCGGTCAGCCGGGCCAGCACCCGCGAACGCCAGGCCAGCTGCGCGGTCTGCAGCAGCCAGGCGTCAGCGGGCCTGCCGCGGTCGGCGACCCCGAGGAACCTGGCCACGGCGGCTTCGTACCGGCCGCGGGCGGCGGTGAGTGCGGCGTCGTCGTTCGGTTCAGCCTCGGCGAGATCCAGCTCCAGCACACCGTCCTTCTCGCCCCGCAACAGCGCCAGGACGCGGTGTGAGGGCATTCCGGACGGCTGCTGGGAAAATTCGAAGTAGTCCTTAAACTTCTGGCCCTCGGCTTCCTTGCCCTTCTTTACGCGCGACACCATCCGGCCCTGCGTCCAGAGCCGCTCCCGCAGCGTCGCGGCGAGATCGGCATCCTGCGCGACCCGTTCCACCAGGATGGACCGGGCGCCGGCAAGCGCCGCCGCCGGGTCCCCGATGGAGTGCTCCGTGTTGAGGTACTTGGCCGCTTCGCGCTCCGGATCCAGCTCCGGCCGCTTCAGCAACACATCCGCGAGCGGCTCCAGCCCGGCCTCACGGGCGATCTGGGCCTTGGTGCGCCGCTTGGTCTTGAACGGCAGGTAGATGTCCTCAAGCCGGGACTTCGTGTCGGCGCCGACGACGGCGGCCTGCAGTTCCGGGGTCAGCTGGCCCTGCGCGGCGATCGCTTCCAGAACGGTGCGCCGGCGGTCTTCGAGCTCGCGCAGATACCGCAGCCGCTCCTCGAGGTCGCGGAGCTGGGTGTCGTCCAGGGTGCCGGTGGCTTCCTTCCGGTAGCGGGCGATGAACGGCACCGTGGAGCCGGCGTCGAGCAAGTCCACGGCTGCCTTGACCTGCCACGCCTGGACGCCAAGTTCCTCGGCGATCTGCGCGGCGATCCCGGATTCCTGGGTCTGCGGGGAGCTGGCTCTCGGAGCGGGGGCGGAGGCGGGCGTGGTGGGGCGCTGGGGGAGTTGGGTCACCCTGCTATTTTGCCTTACCCCGCCGGATCGGGGTCGCCAGCCTGTTGGCACAACCAAATTGTCAGAGGGCTTTGGTAGCTTGGCAGGAAGACATCAACGGCGGAAGTCATCACCGGCGATGGGGCCACAACAACGGGGGCGCAGTGTTTTTTCTTGAACCGGAAGTGCCGGACTCCGGACCGGATCTGGTCTTCTCCGCAAGCGACCTGGTGATTGCGGCCGGCTGCGAGTACCAGCTGCTCCGGAAGCTCGACGAGCGGCTGGGCCGCTCCCCCCGGCCTGATTTCGGCGTCGACGAGATGCTTGAGCACGCCGCCAAGCTGGGCGACGTCCACGAGCGTAAAGTCCTGGACGCCTTCGTCAAGGAGTTCGGGATGTGGGATCCCGTGGCCGGCCGGGGCGTGTACGACGTCGTTCCGGCCGAAAGCATGGAGCGCGCCACCCTGCTGGCGAAGCACTCCGAGTCCATTGAGGCGCTGCGGTCGGGAGCGGACGTGGTGTTCCAGGCGGCCTTCTTTGACGGGCAGTTCCATGGGCGCTCCGACTTCCTGGTGCGGCAGCCGGACGGCAGCTACGCCGTGTTCGACACCAAGCTGGCCCGGCACGCCAAGGTGACGGCGCTGCTCCAACTTGCGGCCTACGGCGACCAGCTGCTGAAGGCCGGGATCACCCCGGACCCGGCCGTGACGCTGGTCCTCGGCGCCACTGTTCCGGTGCCGGGCGGCGGGTTCGACTTCGTCCGCAGCCACCACAAGCTCGCCGAGCTCCTGCCGGTGTTCCGCGAACGCCGGGAGCGTTTCCTCGCGCTGACCTCCGGGCACGTCGCGCAGCCAGGCACCGTCAGCTGGGGTGCGGCGGGTGTCA
>JAODMA010000346.1 GCA_025464545.1 Arthrobacter sp.
GGAGTGCGCGTGCTGGGAGACCTGGCGCAGGAGGGTCTTGCGGTAGGCCGCCGGCATCCAGTCGCGGGGTTCGATGCGTGAATCTTCCGCCATGACCTTGTCGAAGTAGGCCTGTCCCTCCGTGTCCCGCCGCGCCGCATCTTCGAGGCTTTGGTTTTGCCTTCCCCGTGTGGGCTCTGCGGGCGCTGGCTTCAGGGTCTGCGATGCCATGGTTGCTCCTATGCATTTCCGATAAATAATTACCGACCGTTCGTTCAGGATATGCGGAAGTCCGGAGATGCGTCAAGCAGTGCCGCGGCCGGTCTCAGCGAAATCCAAGTTTTGCCGGGGTTCCTGGTGGTAGCCTCTGGAACACGCCGCCGGAGCTGCACTGGCGGCGGATAACCGGGGTGACCGCGTGGCCACCAGGAACTTCGGCGACGGAAACTAGGAACTGTGGAAACCTCCTCAAACGTCCGGATCCTCACGGTCTGCAGTGGAAACATTTGCCGGTCCCCGGTGGCCGAGCGGATACTCCAGGCCGGGTTCGACGCGGTCCGGCCCGGCGCCTTCCGGGTCCGAAGCGCCGGAACACATGCCGTGGTGGGCGCGCCGGTCCAGCTCCCCTCGGCCCGGATCATTGAGTCCCACGGCGGAAGGCCGGACGGTTTCGCGGCCCGCCAACTGACGCCGGGGATGCTGCGCGGGGCGGACCTCATCCTCACCATGACAGCGGCCCACCGCAGCGACGTGGTCGGGATGGATCCGTCCGCGCTCAAGCGGACCTTCACCATCCGGGAATTCGCCCGCATGCTGAACGCCTTGGAGGCGCGGGACGCCGGCCCGGCGCCGGACGCAGACCTGTTCACGTGGTGGAAGGCGCTTCCCGGACGGGCGGCCGCCGTGCGGCACCTGGCCCTGGTCCAGAACGCCGCCGACAATGACGTGGCGGACCCCTACCGACTGGGACCGGAGGCGTATCAGCGGATGGAGGACGAGTTGGCGCCGGCGGTCCTCACCATCCTCGGCTTCGCCCACCGGACCGCGCCGGCGGGGGTCTGAAATGGGCGGGTCAGCGGTGGACGGGTCCGCGGCTCCCGCTGGAGCGCCCCGCTGGGGGCCGCTCCTCATTGCCGTGGCCGCCCTGCTGATCCTGGCCGTGGCAGGCGCGGCGTATCTCCTGAGCCGGCCGCGGATCGACACGTCCGCTCCCGCCGAGACCGCCGGCCCGGCCCCGGCCGCTACCCCGGAAACCTCACCGGCCCCCAGCGCCACCCCGACGCCGGAGCCTCCGCCGGTTGCCTTGAACATCCTGCTCGTGGGCAGCGACAGCCGGGTGAATGCCCGTGCCGAAGCGGCCGCCGGGACCCTCTCCGACCAGCGCGGCGACGTCCTTGTCTTAATCCACCTCCCCGCCGACCGGCAAAGCATCTTCGGCATTTCCATCATGCGGGACCTTTGGGTGGACATCCCCGGGCACGGTGCCGCGAAAGTCAATGCCGGCCTCGAACTGGGTGGACTGCCGTTGCAGACACAGACGGTGGCGGCGCTGCTGGGCCAGCGCATCGACCACACGGTGATGCTGGACTTTGAGGGATTCAGCGCACTGACCGATGCCCTCGGCGGCGTTGAGGTCGACGTCAAGCTTCCGTTCTCGTCCACGGTGGACACCCCGTATTACTTTCCGCCGGGTGTGAACAGGCTCAACGGTTCCCAGGCGCTGTCCTTTGTGCGGGAGCGCCACGCCTTCGCCGACGGCGACTACCAGCGGGTCCGCAACCAGCAGACCTTCCTGAAAGCCACGCTCGCCAAGCTGCTGAATGAAGGCGGCCTGGCGGACCGCGATACCGTCCGGAAACTGGTTCGGACCGTTCTGCCGCATGTAACGCTGGACGCCGGCTTCAGCCTGGAGTCGCTGGAAAACCTCGTCTACAGCCTCCGCAGCACGGCACCCGGGAGCGGCGTGTTCTTCACGCTTCCGACGGCGGGCACCGGTACCAGCCGGGACGGTCAATCGATCGTTCTGCAGGACCCCGCCGCGACCGCCGCGCTTTCTGCCGCGCTGGCCGGGCAGAAGCTGGCCGAGTACGTGGCCGCCCACAATCTGCAGAACGGAAATTGAGTCGTTGCTTTTCGGTACATTGGGTGAATGACCCACACTCCTTCGCAGCCCGCCCTGCAGCCGCCCGTCGCCAGGAAGGTTCCCTCCCTCCGCACACACCACGGCGACTCTTTCGAGGACAACTACGAGTGGCTGCGCGACAAGGAATCTCCGGAGGTCGTGAACCTGCTCAAGGCAGAAAACGCCTACCAGGAAGCGGTGACCGCCCACCAGGAGCCTCTGCGTGAGGCCAATTTCCAGGAGATCAAGGGCCGCACCCAGGAAACCGACCTCTCCGTGCCCCACCGCAAGGACGGCTGGTGGTACTACACCCGTTCGGTCGAGGGGAAGGAATACGGCATCCATTGCCGCCTGCGCGCCCAGGACACGGATGACCTGGTCGCGGACTGGACTCCCCCTGACGTGGAAGCCGGCATCGACATCACCGGTGAGGAAGTCCTGCTGGATGGCAACGTAGAGGCGGAGGGCAAGCCCTTCTTTTCTGTGGGCGGGGCCGCCGTGACCGTCGACGGGACCCTCTACGCCTACGCCGTGGACAATTCCGGCGACGAGCGCTTCACGCTGCGCTGCAAGGACC
The DNA here is from genome assembly GCA_025464545.1 of Arthrobacter sp. Classification (GTDB taxonomy): domain Bacteria; phylum Actinomycetota; class Actinomycetes; order Actinomycetales; family Micrococcaceae; genus Arthrobacter. Next base: position 2,679 of record JAODMA010000346.1, read on the forward strand.
TCCGGACCGGGGAGCTGCTCCCCGATGTGATCGAGGACGTCTTCTACGGCATCGCCTTCTCACCGGACGGCACGCGGATCTTCTATACCGTGGTCGACGACTCCTGGCGGCCGTACCAGGTGAAGTCCCATGTGCTGGGCACTCCCGTCACCGAAGACGAGGTCCTCTACCAGGAGGACGACGTCGCCATGTGGCTCGGCTTCGAGCTCTCGGCCGACCGGCGCCACCTCGTGCTGAGCATCGGCTGCTCCGAGTTCAGCGAAACGAGGCTGCTGCGCTTTGACGCGCTCGACGCCGGGCTCAGCACCGTAATTTCCCGGGGGGATCGGATCCTGTACGAGGCCGAGCCATTCCTGCTGGAGGGCGAAGAGCGGATCCTCCTGACCCCCAACCCGGACGCGATCAACTCCATGATCTCCCTGGAGGACCCGGCGGAACTGGCCAAACCACTCAGCGGACAGCACTGGACCACCGTCGTCGAGCATTCCGACGGCGTACGCGTCAACGGCGCCGGGGTCACCTCGACGCATGTCGTTGTCTCCGTC
>JAODMA010000357.1 GCA_025464545.1 Arthrobacter sp.
GGCGGTAGCGTGTCGATCGACGAGAGGGACGGCGATGCACGGGTACAGCGAGAATAAGGACGCCTATCTCAAGCGGCTGCGCCGCGTCGAGGGGCAGGTGCGCGGCATCGCCAAGATGGTCGACGAGGACAAGTACTGCATCGACATTCTCACGCAGGTCGCTGCCGTCACCAAGGCGCTGCACGCGGTGAGCCTTGGGCTCGTGGAAGAACACATCGGCCACTGTGTCGTCGGGGCAGCGTCCGAGCCCAATCCGGATCTGCGGGCCGAAGCCATCGACGTCAAGGTCAAGGAAGCCACCGATGCCATCGGCCGCCTGCTGCGCTAGCGGCACCACCCTCGGCACACGATCGGGCCGCTGATATCCGGCCGTCCACAACAAGGAGCAAGCCATGAGCACCGTTTCCACCACCGTCAGCGTTTCCGGGATGACTTGCGGCCACTGCGTGGCCTCGGTCAGCGAAGAGCTGGAGGCGCTGGCCGGCGTCGAACAGGTCGACGTCGACCTCAACGCCGGCGGCGTCTCCACCGTCACCATCACGTCCACAGATGCACTGTCCGCTGCCGAGATCGGCGAGGCGGTTGCCGAGGCCGGCTACCTTGTGGTGGCCAACGAAGCCTGAACACCCGGCGCAGCCGCCGACGACGCGCCACACGAACAAGGAAGAGACCGTGAGTAACGAGCATCTGCTGGACCAACCGGGTCGCCGGGTAATCGAGCTCAATATCGAGGGCATGACCTGCGCTTCCTGCGTCAGCCGCGTCGAACGCAAGCTCGGAAAGCTCGATGGCGTCGTAGCCTCGGTCAACCTTCCCCTCGAGTCCGCGCACGTCACGGTCCCCACCGACACCACCGATGAGCAGATCACCGCCACGGTCGCGGCTGCAGGCTACAAGGCCACGGTGCGTCCCAGCCACCACCCCACCCCGGGGACCCAACCGGCCGGGCCAGGCACCGGCACCGGCACCGGGCCGACGGAAGTCTCCGGCACCGGTGAGAACCACCTGGCCCACGGCGGGACCGCGGCCACGCTGCGCCCACGGCTCATCGTGGCCACCGCGCTGACCATCCCGGTGCTGCTGATGTCGATGTTCCCCGCGTTCCAGTTCGCCAACTGGGGCTGGGTCGCCGCCGCCGTCGCCTTGCCGGTCGTGAGCTGGGCGGCGTGGCCCTTCCACCGGGCGGCCGCAGTCAATGCCCGGCATTTCGCCTCGACGATGGACACCCTTGTGTCACTCGGCGTGATCGCCGCCTACCTGTTTTCCGTCTGGCAGCTCCTGGCTGATCCGGGGCTGAGCGGACACGCGCAGGGCATGGACGGCATGGAGACGGGTCCAGGCGGACTGTACTTCGAGGTGGCTTCCGTCGTCACTACGTTCCTGCTGCTCGGCCGCTATCTGGAGGCCAACGCCAAGCTGAAGGCCGGGAACGCCCTGAGGGCCCTGCTGGACCTGGGCGCCAAGGATGCCACGGTCCTCCGCGGCGGTCTGGAGTACAAGGTACCGGCGGACCGGCTGGCGGTGGGGGACGTGATCGTGGTCCGCCCCGGTGAGAAGATCGCTACCGACGGCATCGTCGTCGATGGCTCTTCCGCCGTGGACGCCTCCCTCGTGACCGGCGAGCCGGTGCCGGTTGAAGTAGGGCCGGACAGCCCCGTCACTGGTGCCACCATCAACACCTCCGGCCGGCTCCTGGTCCGAGCCACCCGCGTGGGATCCGAAACCACCCTCGCGCAGATGGGCCGGCTGGTCTCCCAGGCTCAGACCGGCAAGGCTCCGATCGCGCGCCTCGCGGACCGGATCAGTTCGGTATTCGTGCCGGTGGTTCTGGTCATCGCCGCCGCAACGTTTGCCGGGTGGCTCCTGGCCGCCGGAGCGGCCGTCAGCGACGCCGAGCTGCGAGCCGCCTTCACCGCGGCGGTGGCCGTACTGGTTATCGCCTGCCCCTGCGCGCTGGGGCTCGCGACGCCGGTCGGACTCCTCACCGGGACCGGCCGCGGGGCCCAGTTGGGGATCCTCATCAAGGGGCCCCAGGTCCTGGAGGACACCCGGACAGTGGACACTATCGTCCTGGACAAAACCGGCACCGTGACCACAGGCCACCTCGCCGTCGACGGCACGCAGGCCTTTGCCCCGTTCAGCAAGGCCGAAGTCCTGCGCCTGGCCGGGGCCGTCGAGGCCGCATCCGAGCACCCCATCGCCCATGCCATCGCCGCAGCTGCCTTGGCGGCAGAGCGGCACAGCGGCGACGGCGGCAGGCTACCCGCCGTCGCAGGCTTCCGTTCGGCGCCGGGCGGCGGCGTTCAGGGCACCGTCCACGGCCGACTGGTCCTCGCCGGCCGGACGGGCTGGCTGTGGGAAAACGGAGTGCCAATCACCCCCGGCCAACATGGCATCCTGCGCCAGGCGGAGGAGTCCGGTGCCACCGCCATCTGGCTTGCCGTGGACGGGGAGGCCGCCGGAGTTCTCAGCCTGCGTGACACGCTTAAGCCCGGCTCCGCGGCGGCAGTTGCCAGGTTCCGGCAGCTAGGACTCCGGCCGGTCCTGATGACCGGCGACAACGCCGCGGCCGCTGCCCAGGTGGCGGCCGCCGTCGGTATCGGCCCGGAAGACGTCTTCGCGGGCGTCCTGCCGGCCGGCAAGGTCGAGGCGGTCCGCAAGCTGCAGGCGGAAGGTGCCACCGTGGCGATGGCCGGAGACGGGGTCAACGATGCCGCCGCGCTGGCACAGGCGGATTTGGGCATAGCGATGGGCTCAGGCACGGACGTCGCCATCGCGGCCGCGGACCTGACGGTCATGGGCAATGATCTCGGGCAGGTGGCGCTGGCCATCGAGCTGTCCCGCCGGACCCTGACGACCATCAAGACCAACCTCTTCTGGGCGTTTTTCTACAATGCCGTCGGCATTCCGGTGGCTGCCCTGGGACTGCTCAATCCGATGATCGCGGGCGCCGCCATGGCGGCGAGCTCGGTCCTGGTGGTGGCGAACTCGCTGCGGCTGCGCAGCTTCGCGAAGTAACCCGCCTTACGCCGTCCGATGAGGCCGCGCCGAACGTCAGGCCGCGCCGTACCGAATTTCGGCCTTGGCTCGCGCTTTGGCGGCCTCCGTATCCCGGTCCTTCGCCGGAGCGTGCGTCACCAGCGAATCGAGCAGATGCTGGGTGGCGTGCGCGATTTCGTGGACAGCCCGGTTGAAGGCTTCCTCGTTGGCCTTGGACGGCTTGGTGCTGCCGCTGATCTTGCGCACGTACTGCAGCGCGGCGGCCTCCACCTCCGCCGTGGTGGCGCGGGGCTCAAAATTATGCAAGGTATGGATATTGCGGCACATACCTCCATGCTAGGCGCCGGATCGCGTCGGATCGAGGCCAGCGGCCGGCGCCTGCACGGGCACCGCCGCGGATGCGCCGCGCAGCTCGTCCAGCCGGACGAGGACCACTCCGCCGACAATCAGAACGCCGCCCAGAAGCTGGATGGGGCCGGGCAGTTCGCCGAGCAGCAGCCATGCCCAGATGACGGCGAACAGCACCTCGGTGAGGGAGACGAACGATGCGACCTTGGACCCGAGTGCCCGCGCGGCGACAATGCCGGCGACGTAGGCCAACACCGTGGCTAGCACCACGAGGCCGCCCAGCGCCACCCACCAGGGGGTCATCCAGGGACCCAGACGGGTGTCGGCGGCGCTGAAGGCCATCGGCAGCAGCCCGGTGGCCGCGGCAAGCCACATGACCACTGCACCCACCATGAGCCCGCCGGAAGCCAGCACGATCGGCGGGAGCGTGTCGTTTTCCTTGGCTGTGATGAAGAAGTAGATCGCGAGGCAAACGGCGGCCGCAATCCCCCACAGCACGCCGATGAGATCGATTTGCACGGCTCCCGTGAGGTCCAGGACCAGGACCAGGCCGCCAAGGGACAGCAGGGTGCCGGCAATGGTCAACGGGCTCGGCCGTTTGCGGCTGCCAGCCCAGAGCCAGAGCACAATGATCACCGGGGCGAGGTACTCCAGCAGCAAGGCGACGCCCACGGAGAGCCGTGCCACGGCATTGAAGTAGAAGAGCTGGCAGGCAGCGACGCCGATGAGCCCGAAGAGCAGGACAGTAACCCAGTTGTTCCGGAGCTGGTGCCAGCGGCCCCGCAGGGCCGGAACAGCCGGAACAGCCAGGATCAGCGCGGCCCCCGTCAGGCGGGCCGTGACCGCTGCACCGGGCGTCCAGCCCGTTTCCAGGAGCGCCTTCGCAAATGATCCGGAGAGGCCGAACACCGCTGAGGAGAATAATGCCACCCCCAGTCCCGAAGCCAGAAAGTCCGAGGCGACGCCTGCCGCCCGGGTCCCGCGTTTCCCCGGGGCAACTGTTCCGGCATCCCCCGGGGCAGCGGGATTCCGGGCCGGTACATCGGCAGAGCGGCGAACGGCAGACACGGGCTGCCTCCTGTCAGGAGTAAGATGGGGTTATGGTCCTGACAGTACGCCTGACTGACGTAAGGAGTCAAGATGGTTTTTGCCCCTGACACGGAAGTTGCCCTGCGTTCTGTGGTCAACCTCATCAACACCGCCGCCAACGGCGACGAGGAGCTGGCAACGGCCGCAGATCTGGACCGCTTCCTGGCGACCGAAGGTTTCACCGGCTCCCGGCGGGGGGACGCGGCGGAACTCGCCAGTGTGCACCGCCTCCGTGCCGAACTCGCGGAACTCTGGCTCGCCGATGAGTCCACCGTGGTCGACACCCTGAACCGGCTCCTGCGGGACGCCAGGGCGCTTCCGCAGCTGGTCAAGCACGATAAGTGGGACTGGCACTTGCACGCCACCACCGCGGAGGCCCCGCTGGCCGACCGGATGAGCACGGAGGCCGCCATGGCCCTCGTCGATGTCATCCGCAGCAAGGAGATGGACCGGCTGCTTGTCTGCGCGGCGAAGGACTGTGACGCGGTGGTCCTGGATCTAAGCCGCAACCGCTCCAAGCGTTATTGCGACACCGGCAACTGCGCGAACCGGGCGCACGTGGCCGCGTACCGGGCGCGCAAGGCTGCGTCCTGAGCCTCGTCCGGACCGGGACGCCGGGAGTGCCAGCCGGTTAGCGGCGCCCGTCTCCGGGCGTGCCGTCGGGGTTGGTCCCGGGGGCGTCGGAATCCGGCCGCGCGGGGTAGCCGACGGAACCGGAAGCCGGCTTCCTGGAGCTGAGGTTGACGCCGGATCCCTTGCCCAGGTGCTCGTCGTTGCCCTTGTAACTCATGGCGAGCATGGCGGCCAGGACCAGGGTGACGATGAAAGCGATGCCGGCTCCGGTGAAGGCCAAGTCGAACCGGGGTGTCTTGGCGCTGCCGCCGGAGGCGAAGATCAGCACGGCGAAGAAGGCGAGCACGGCCCAGAACGCGGAGAACAGGAGGGGTCCCTTGACCGAGGTCCGCAGGCTGCGCGGTTCTCCGGGTTTCTGCTGAGCCAAGGTGCTTTCCTCCTGCAGCCGACGCCGGTGGGGCGTGGCATTTTAGTGTCGCAATTGTTCTACGTAGGGTAGAACCTGTCGTTACTAGTTTACGGCCTCCGGGAATCAGGCCGGGCATCGTGCCGCAGCGTGAGTCCCGCCAGCATCCACAGCACTCCGCTGATGATGGCGCCGCCGCCGCCGACACCGAGGAGCGCATGGGGTCCGAGGCCAATGAAGAAGGGCAACGCGGCCGCCGTGCCCAGCCCGATCACGCCGGAAGCGATCCAGTCCCGTGCCAGCGCGCTGCGGCGGCGGTTGCTGATCCCGAGGTACAGTTCCGCGGCAGCGGCCAGGCCCAGCCCGAGAGCCCCAAGGACGCCGAAGACGAGGCTGCTGGAGAGCAGCCCGACGGCAGCACCGGTTCCGGCCAGCAGTGACCCTGCGGCGGAGAGGACTTTGCCGGATCGTGTGCCGCTGGGGAAACCCGTCCTGTTCACGCTCCAGACCAGCACCACTCCGGTGGCCAGCAGGTAGAGACCGCCAGCCCATCCCATCCCGGCCTCGGAGGGAGTGGCCCAGAACACGGTCAGCGCACCGAAGCCCAGTGCGACGGCGGCCCGGAGCAGCACCGGCTTCCAGAGGTCAGCGGCGGCGGGCAGGGCGGTGGACGCGTCAGGGTTTGCGGGGAGAGTCACCAGTCCAGTTTAGTGCGAAGCGGCTGTGCCGGGTCTCCGGTGCACCCGTTCAGGGCGCGCCGAGCACCATCCACCGGTCGGTCCGCGCGCGCAGTCCCAGCGTGAGGGCCCGCGCCAGCATGTAGCCCAGCGAGAAGGCCGCCCACAACCAGAGCAGCCCCGCACCGCCGCCGGCCCCGGAGGTCCGGACCGCCAGCAACAGCGGCAGGTAGAGGGCCAGGTTAACGACCCCGGCGACCGCCAGGTATTTCGCGTCCCCAGCCCCGATGAGTACCCCGTCCAGGACGAATACGTACCCGGCGACGGGCTGGCCGGCCGCGAGCACCCACAGGGCGAGCGCAAGCGCGGAGCGGACCTCTGCATCGGAGGTGAACAGGAGGCCGGCCCAGGGTGCGGCGGCTGCCAGCAGGACCCCGGTGAGCACTCCAAAGCCAAGGCCCCACCGGACCATGGTGCCCGTGAGCTCCCGGACCGCCGCCGCGTTGCCCGCACCGAGCTCCTTGCCGATCAGGGCCTGCGCCGCGATGGCAAGAGCGTCCAGCGCAAAGGCCAGAAAGGTGAAGACGGTCATAGCGAGCTGGTGGGCGGCGAGATTGACGGGGCCCTGGGCGGTGACCACCACCACCGTGGCCAGGATCGCGATCCGCAGGCTCAGGGTGCGCAACATCAGCCAGGAGCCCACCTTGGTCATTGACCGGATGCCGCGCCAGTCCGGCAGCAGGGAGACTCCGTGACTGCTGGCGTTGCGCCGCACCATCACGACATAGACCAGGGCCATGGCCCATTGCGCGATGCTGGTGCCGATCGCCGAGCCGGTGACCGACCAGTGCAGCCCGTAGACCAGGAAGAGGTTCAAGACAATGTTCAAGGTGAACCCGGCGGCGGCGACCACGAGCGGTGTCCGGGTGTCCTGCAGGCCCCGCAGCACACCCGTACCCGCGAAGATCAGCAGCATCGCGACGAGTCCGGGCATCGACCAGCGCAGGTAGTCCACAGCGAACATCCGCACCTCACCCCGGGCTCCCATCAGCTCCAGGAGTGGGTCGGCGACGACGAAACCCGCAGCGGCAAGAATGATTCCGAGCAGCAAGGCCAGCCAGACGCCGTCGCGCCCGGCCGCGAGGGCCTTGGGCAGCTGCCCATTGCCCACCGCCCGGGCCACCGCCGGCGTGGTGGAGTAGGCCAGGAAGACCATCAAACCGACTGCCGTATGCAGCACCGCGGAGGCCAGTCCGACGCCCGCCAACTGCGCCACGCCGAGGTGGCCGACGATCGCCGAATCGGCAAGCAGGAACAGCGGTTCGGCGATCAGGGCGCCGAAGGCCGGGACGGCAAGCCGGAGGATCTCACGGCGCGGGCTGCCCGGGGACGGCCGGGTGGCTGAGGGCTGGGACGAGGCGGACACGGAACAACCCTAACCGCGCGGCCGGCGGCTCGGCGCCCTGTTCCTGGTCCCTGGAAAGCTTGCGGCGGTCACCATTGGTGGCCGCCCGGCGTCGCCTCCGGACGGCGCGACTGGGCGTCGCTGCTGGTATCTTGTGGC
>JAODMA010000383.1 GCA_025464545.1 Arthrobacter sp.
ATCAGACTGGGATCGATTTCTTTGAAGACATCGTGATCGACCAGGAGCAACACAACGTCCGCGATGGCCAGGGATGGTTCGAGTTCCGCCAAGGCAACATTCGGGAGGTTGGACAGCTGCCGGGGAAGACTCTCCACATGCGGTTCGACAACCAGGAGTTCGGCGCCATCCAGTTTGAGGCTGAGCTTCTGTGTGATGGAGACCGCCGGCGACTCGCGCAGGTCATCGATGTTGGCTTTGAACGCCAGTCCCAGTACGGCGATTTTCGGGGAAACCTTGTTGCCGACTGCATCCATGACCTTCTGGATGACCCAATCGGGCTTGGAATCATTGGTTTCGCGGGCCTGGCGAATAATTTGCGCCTCTTTGGGCGCCGCGGCGACGATGAACCAGGGATCAACCGCGATGCAGTGACCGCCTACGCCCGGTCCGGGCTGCAGGATATTTACCCGGGGGTGGTGGTTGGCAAGCTTGATCAATTCCCAGACATTGATGCCCAGCTTGTCGCTGATCACGGACAACTCGTTGGCAAAGGCGATGTTCACGTCGCGGTAGGAGTTCTCCACGAGCTTGGCCATTTCAGCAGTGGCTGCATCCGTGACGAGGATCTCGCCCTGGCAGAAGACGGCGTAGAGGGCCCGGGCCAGCTCTGCTGCCTCCGGCGTCAGTCCGCCGACAATGCGGTCGTTGGTCACGAGTTCGATCATGATTCGTCCGGGAAGGACGCGCTCCGGGCAGTGGGCCACGTGGAGGGACGGCTTGCCGTCCGAGCCGTCAAGGCTCAGGTCCGGCCGCAGGCTGATGAGGTAATCCCCCAGGAGCTGGGTGGTTCCGGGAGGAGACGTCGATTCCAGGATGATGAGCTCGCCACCGACCAGCTGCGGGGCGATCCCCTCGGCAGCGGCCTTGATGTAGCTGACATCGGCAGTGCGGTCCGGGTTGAACGGCGTCGGGACGGCAACGATATAGGCCTGCGCCGACGGTGTTTCAGTTGATGCGCTCAGCTTGGTCTGGCTGACGGCGCCGGCCACATACGAGGCCAGGTCCGGTTCGACAAAGGGAACCTCGCCGCGGTTGACCGACTCCACTGTGTTCGGGTTGACGTCCACGCCGATGACGTGGATGCCGTTGCCCGCCAAAATAGCCGCTGTGGGCAGTCCGATGTAGCCCAGTCCAATGACAGCTACGCTTTCGATGGTATTCATAGTAGAACCCCCATTAGACAGAGACTTCGTCCCTGTAGTTTCCAAAAAATATAAGTGATCCGCTGGCGAGGAGTTCCGCCTCGCTGATCTTCCACGTGTGATCCACAAGTGTCCGCTGCTGACAGTAATTGAACCTGTCGGATGAGTAGATCACTCCGCCGTTTGACGCAACGTCCTTCAAAAAGCGGCTGTCCTCTCCCCGCCCGACGGCGGCAAAGGGAACTTGGCGGAATATGTCCGCCGAACCCAACAGCGTGGGTCCCATGACCGTTCGAGTATAGCGATGTTCCCACTCGGCAAATCGAAGCAGTGTGGCGTTTGACTTCGCGAGGTACATGTAGTGGGCCTGCTTCCCCACGATTTCGGCGCCGGAATAATCAAGGGCATACAGCTGGTCACTCAGGTATTCAGGTGCATAGTAGTCGTCATCGTCCATCTTGGTGAGGACGTCGCCGGATGCCGCTGAGACGCACAGGTTGAGGCATTCACCTAACGTCACTTGGCGGTCCGCGGTCAGCAAGGTCACATCCGAGAGGCCGTATTTGTCTTTCAACTTGTCGATTTCCGATTTGTCCGGCACGAACCCGTGGGTCAGCAACACGAGTTCGGTTTCGACCCCGCGCTGGCTCCGGATGGTTTGGAACACATGCTCCAGCTGCGCTGGACGGATGGTCGAGACGAGGGCCGAGACAGCGGGACGCCGGGAATGGGCGTGCATACCCGGCGCGACAGCCGCCAGTACCTGCTCGGCGCGGGCGCCATACGTGTGGTCGCGCCAGATCCTTCGCTGGCCGCGATGCAACTGCCGCTCCCCCAGCTGGGGGTTCCGGTGCAATCCCCTCAGGAGCTGCTCGGCTTCGGCTTCACTGGAAACGGTAAAGATTTCGTCGGGTTCAAAGTATGCGCCAATGGCTGCACTGGGCGTGGTCACGAGGTTCGCCCCCGCGGCGATGACCTCGAAGATCCGCCGTGAACACATCGTGGGCGAGTCCACCACCGAGTTCACGTTCAGGAAGGTCTTGTATGCCTTGTAAGCGGTCAGCATCTCGGGGTATTTGAGTGAGCCCACTACCCGCCCCGCAAATGGCTCCGGGAACTGATACTTGGCGTCCCCTCCCGCCTGCCGCGAGAAAATCTCCAAACCTGTGTCCATGGAATCCGATGCGGTCAGTGCCGCAGACAGGAGCACGTCCAGCTGGGCACTGCGTTCAGGGTACTTTTCAGCGAAGTACATTCCGCCGAACGCCACGTCCCGCTCGTGCCAGCCAAACCTTGGCCTGACGGGGTTGTGAATGGTCGGCTGGGCGGCGAAGGACAGGACATCCACCCTGTTGTGCCCCAGATCCCTGACATAGGCCTCTACCCGGCCGGAGTCACTGGTAAAGACATAGTCGAAGAGCCGGGCCGCACCCAGGAAGTCGTCGTAGTGCGGCGGGTCCTCCTTGTTCCAGAATACGGTCGGAATTCCGTTTTCCCGGCACCAGGTGGTCAGCTCGCGCAGCACGGACGGGCCGGAGTGGTCCGGGCCCGCTATCTTCCCGGCCCACCGTCCGTGGGGTCCGGACCATACTGACTCGACGAACAAAAAATCCGGGGTCGATTCCGCCATTTGTTCCCGCCAGTCCGCAGGAGAGAGTTGCAGGCAGTCCCACTCGGCCCCGAACGCAGTGGCAGAGAAGTCGTCCAGAATGACTGCTGCGCGCGGGGACTGTCCGGCCCGCCCGCGCGGTTTGATCTCTGCGGGACGGAACTTCAACCGTCGCTTTTTGCCGCGGCCCACCCAGGCGGCCTCGGCCCCACGGACGGTCTCAAGCTTCCGGTGGCCCGCTTCGGCCGATTCCCGTGCGAGCCACATCTGGACCTGCTGTGGACCTCCGGACCGGAGGTGCCAGAGAAACTTCCTGACCTTCGTGATGCCGGTCCTCATATGCGGGACCGTCGCAGCGAATTCCTGTCGCTGACTTCAGCTACCTCGAGGTCGTGGATCATTCGGCGCCGCAGTTTCATGGCGCCGAGACGGTCACCGGCTGCGAGTTTCTGGGTGAACATCCGGTACGACTTGACCACCTGGGCCGGATCGCCGTCGGAAATCAACTCACCCTGGTCAATCCAGATAACGCGGTTGCACAAGTCGGTCACCGTAGCCATGCCGTGGCTGACCAGGAAGACTGTGCCCGCTTGGTCAAGGAGCTCCAACATTCGTTTCCGGGTTTTGTCTTTGAATTGTGCATCGCCGGTGTTCAGTGCCTCATCGATAATGAGAATTTCGGGATCGATGCTGGCGGCAATGGCAAACCGCAACCGGGAGGACATCCCTGCAGAATACGATTTCATCGGCATGTGGATCGCCTCCTCCAGGCCGGACAACTCGACGATTGCATCGTATTTCTCGTTGACTTGCTGGTGGGTCATGCCCAT
>JAODMA010000397.1 GCA_025464545.1 Arthrobacter sp.
GGTCTGCTCCACGATGATGGCGGGTCCTTCGAATGTGTGGCCGGCGCCGAGGTCGTCACGGCGGACCACGGTGGTGTCGTGTTCGACGTGGTCAAAGACCACCCGGCGGATTTCGTGCTTGAACTCCCCGCTCTGCGCGGTTGCGAAGCGTGGTGCTTCCAGCCGGCCCAGGTCGCCGACGGCCTGCGTCCGCAGCGCAACGATTTCGATGGGGGCGCCGAGGTTGGAGTGCCCGTAGCGCTCGTGGTACATCGTGGAGAAGCGGACAGCGAGGTTGGCGACGAAGTCGGGAGACTCGGGTTCGTCGGCGGAGGTCAGCGGAACGTTCAGGGAGAACTCCTGCGACTGGTAGCGGACGTCCACGGACGCCGTGGTGGCGCGGCTTTCCTCCGGGACTCCTTCGGAAACCAGCGACGCCCGACCCTCGACCTCCATGGAGCGCAGGATGCCGGCCATGTCGGCCACATCGATGTCCTCGTCGAGATAAAAGTACGGCTCGGAGAAGTCCTTACGGATGTTCGTTTGCAGCATGCCCCAGGCGGAGAAAGCGCCGGGGAAGCGGGGAACGACGGTTTCCGGGATGCCGAGTTCCTTGGCGAGGAAGACGGCGTGCATGGGTCCGGCTCCGCCGAAGGCCACAAGGGCGAAATCGCGGGGTTCGATGCCGCGGGAGATGGTGATGGTCCGGATCGCCTGCGCCATTTGCGAGTTCGCGACGTCGCAGATGCCTTCGGCCATGGCGATGGGGTCCAGGCCGAGCTGGTCACCGACTGTTTTCAGGGCTGTGATCGCGGCTTCACGGTCCAAAGCGACCTGTCCGCCGGCGAACCAGTCGGGGTCGACACGGCCGAGCACCAGATTGGCATCGGTGACGGTCGGTTCCGTCCCGCCGCGGCCGTAACAGGCCGGTCCGGGGGTGGCTCCGGCGGAGCGCGGACCGACGCGGAGGCCGCCGGCTTCAAGCCAGGCGACGGAGCCGCCGCCGGCACCCACGGTGTGGATGTTGACGACACTCATAAGCATCGGCAGGCCTTCAAGGTGCGCCTCTGTGGAGACGTCCGGCTTGCCGTCGACCACCAGGGAGACGTCAAAGGATGTCCCCCCCATATCCACCCCGATGAGGTTTCGGTTGCCGGAGACACCGGCCAGTTCGACGTCGCCCATGGCGCCGCCGACCGGGCCGGAAAGCAGCGTCTGAAGCGGCCGCTTACGAGCGGACTCGGCGGTCAGCACGCCGCCGGAGGACTGCATAATATGCAGCGGCGCTTCGACGCCGCGGTCGGCGAGTTTCTCTTCAAGGTCCAGGAGATAGTTTCGAACAACCGGACCCGTGTAAGCCTCGACGACGGCGGAGGACGTGCGCTCGTACTCGCGCCACTCCTTGGCAGCCTCATGCGAAAGGGAGACTGTGAAGTCTTCGCCCAGTTCCTCGAGCAGGATTTCGCGGGCCCGGAGCTCGTGCGCGGGGTTCTTGTAGCTGAACAGGAACGCCACGGCCACGGCGCCGTAGCCCTCCTCCACTGCCCGGCGCGCTGCCTGGCGGACTGCCACTTCGTCCAAGGGCCGGAGTTCCTGGCCCTGACTGTCCAGCCTGCCGCCGACGCCAATGACGTCCTTGCGCTCGACCAGCGGGGCCGGCTTGCGGTACTGGGCGTTATAGAGCTCCAGACGCGGGCCGCGGGCGATGTGATAGGTGTCTTCAACGCCCGCCGTGGCCAGCAGCAGCACGGGCACGCCCCGGCGTTCGAGGAACGCGTTCAGGCCCTGTGTGGTGCCGTGGACCAGGAATTCGATGTCGGCCAGGTCAGGAACAATTGATTCGAGCCCGGAGATGACACCTGCGCTCAGGTTCCCTGGCGTGGTGGACGCCTTCGTGGCCGCGTAGGTTCCGGCGTGCTGGTCGTACGCCACAATGTCCGTGAATGTTCCGCCGATGTCCATCGACACTCTGTAGTTCGGCATGTATCTCTCCTCATGGTCCCGGATGGAACTTGGTGTGTGAGAGATCACGCTACGGATGAGGCTGCTCCGACCGGGTGCATTTTGCACAATTTGACGAAGGGTCCCGGGGCGGAGTGCCCAAGAGGGTAGGACTTCTGCCCACACCCCAAGCAATTCCCGATCTATAAAAAGAACAGAGCTGACTCCGGGAGTGACTCTGCTGCGGCCAGTCCGTCATTCAGGAACGCCGAATCCTGTCCGTGGACGGCGACGAGGTGACCGGCATCGGGACGCTACCGTCCGCGCTGCAGTCGGCGAGTACGGCCGGAATCTCCGGGGCTACACTCGGAGAATCGCAACCGCGAGGCGGACTCCACGGTCATCCTCGACGCCCGTCATAGCCGCGGACTGCCTGCATGGGTACACTGATAAGTGACCTTACTAATTCTCGTTGGCGAATGATAAGTGAAGGAGTTCCAATGAATTTGGGCAACATCATCAAGAATGCCGCTGGACGATACGCGGGCAGGACCAGGGGCACCACCGGACGTACGCCGGGCGCGGGCCGCTACAACGCACCCGCCGGACGCGCCCCGGGCTCCGCCGGCGGCGGCGTCGCGGGCGGAATCAGCCGCCGGATTTTGGAGATGCTGAAGCGGCGTTAGCCCTCCCGGTCGGCACAGCACCCCGCTTTTGCCCTAACAACGAACGCAGCAGGCCCCGGTGATCCGGGGCCTGCTGCGTTCCCAGCGGCCGCGGCTAGGTCTATTGCGCTGCCCAGCGCAGAGGTCTAGCCTGATGCGCATCAGAATCCGCCGCCGCTAAGGAGCCGTCATGGCCAGGTTTGTGCAGATCATTGAATTTAGGACCTCGCGCATCGAGGAAATCGAAGCACTCGGCCGGCCGTCCCGGACGGAGGGAAGCACCGCACCCACCTTCCTACGCATCCTGGCCACCGCAGACCGCGACCATCCCGGCACCTATTTGACGATCGTCGAGTTCGAGTCCTACGACTCGGCGATGGAAAATTCCAACCGCCCGGAAACCTCCGACTTCGCCGCCAAGATGGCTGCCCTGTGCGATAGTCCTCCTGTGTTCCGCAATCTGGACGTAATGTGGGAGGACACTGCCGGGGCGGCGGAAGATTCCTAGGAGCGGAACATCGTGGCTGGAGACCGGACTCCCCC